>NZ_LOVS01000194.1:0-10095 GCF_001523835.1 Burkholderia sp. ABCPW 14
GCTGTTCCGTCGATTGAAGGGCTTTCGTCGCATCTTCTCGCGCTTCGACAAACTCGATCTGATGTTCATTGCCTTTATCAACTTCGCCCTGATTGTCGAAGCCCTTCGATAGTGTGAACACGCCCTAATCGAAAATCCAGAAGAAATGGAATGTGAGCTTGAGCGCATGGCGTTCTTTGCTGCACGTGCGCTTCGACGAACTATCTATGAGAACCCGTGGGTCTAGGGAGCGGGGTGCCCTTCGTTGGGCGGAGTGTCTCAGAAAACGAACGGGGGTAGTCAGGAGTGCCGCAGCGCTTACGGTTCTTGTTAGACACGAATGTCTTGATTCCACTTCAGGATTCGCTTCAAGTACTTGAGGGGAACTTGGCGAACTTTGTTCGCTTGGCAAGCATTGGCGGTCATCAACTGATGTATCACCCCGCCAACATCGCAGACTTCGAGCGGGACAGCAATTCTGAGCGGCGTTTGCGGAACCTTCAGCGCATTAGGCAGTATCCCGCTCTGAATGACCCTGCGCCATGCATTTGGAACACATCCGAGACAGGTCCAAATGACGCGTGTGACAATGAACTTTTATACGCACTTCATTGCGATGCTGTACACGCCTTAGTCACGGAAGATAAAGGTATCCATGCGAAGGCCCGCACACGCGGGCTTGCGCATCGAGTTTATACGGTCCAAACCGCTGAAGATTGGCTAAAGCGCCTTCATGAAACGCGGCAGATCGTCCTGCCAAACATTCAGGATATTCCCCTTCATAGTCTGACACCTGAGTTGCCGGGAGCATTTTTCGACAGCCTACGGAGCGGATATCCGCCTACCACTGGCCGCGTCGGTTTCGATGAATGGTTTCGCGACAAGGCGAGAGAGGATCGACATGCGTGGATATACCGAGACAACGATGGTGTCTTGGGGGCCATCTGTATATACCAGATTAAGAATGATGAGGTTCTGAACGATGCTGGTGAGACTCTTCCAGGCCTGGCCCTGAAGCTATGCACATTCAAAGTTGGCGAACTTGTGCGTGGACGAAAGATTGGCGAGTTATTCCTGAAGGCCGCATTTCGCTTCGCGACTGAGAACCAGTGTGCGCACCTTTTCATCACTGCAAGTGCGGAAAGTCAGGATTACTTGATCCGAGTTCTGATGGATTTTGGCTTCGCGGAGCGTGGCACTTATTGTGGGGACGTGGTGCTGGTCAAGCCGCACCCTGTTTTCCAGCCACCGACGGATGGTGCTGATCCCATCGAGTACGTGCGGCGGTACTTTCCGCACTATCGATCTGATTCGCAGGTGCAGAAATTTTTGGTCCCGATCCAGCCGCGCTATCACGAAATTCTTTTTCCTGACTATGTGTCGCTCCAACCGGGCCTTTTTGCGCCAACGGGCAACGTAGGCAACGCCATCAAGCTAGCGTATCTCTGCCACGCACAGACCAAATCGGTTCGTCCAGGAGATGTCCTGTTGTTCTATCGAACTGATGACGAGAAGGCTGTGACTTCGTTAGGCGTCGTTGAACGATTTGAAGTTTCCTGTGACGGTGCTCAAATCGCAAGCTTGGTCAGTCGCCGTACTGTCTACAGCCTTAGCGAAATCGACGAGTTGGCGAAGAAGCCCACCAAGGTTATCCTCTTTCGACTAGTCGGTCACCTTCCGACCGTCGTTCCGTATGAGCGGCTCATGCAAGACGGTGTTGTGACGGGGCCGATTCAATCTATCCGCAAGGTTTCTGATGTCTCTTTTTCAAGAGTCCTTGCCGCGTCAAGGCGGTAGGGCTGTTCTGCTATCCATCAAGCCCAAGTATGCCGACTTGATACTTGCAGGCTCGAAACGGGTCGAGTTTCGCCGGTCCTGGGCAGCGCAGGATGTGAGCATGATCGTGCTCTATTCGAGTTCCCCGATCCAGAAAATTGTTGGAACTGTCGAAGTAGACGAAATTGTCGTTGCATCGCCGACTTCGCTTTGGAGGACGTGTGTCGAAAGAGGCGGTGGGCTGACGAGGGAAGAGCTTCGGTCGTACTTCGCTGACAAGTCGCAGGGGGTTGCCGTGCTGCTAGGAAAGGTCGTCAAGCTCGCTAAGCATGTCGAGCCTTCGGACGTGTTCGGCAACTTTGTGCCTCCTCAATCGTTTAGATACTTGGATGCGAGCGAGTACATGAAACTTGAGAAGATGACGACGAGAAAGGGCAAGCGATGACGATATTTGTCGGCGGGGTTCATGCCGTTGGCAAGACGTATGTCTTGCAGCCGGTATGTGAAGAACTTGGGGTCCGACATGCAACTGCGAGCCAACTCATCAAAGAGCAGCGAGGACTGGCGAACTGGACCGTTTCGCGGCAGGTCGATGATATCGATGAGAACCAGAGGGCTTTGGTTGCGGCGGTGCAGCGGCTTGAGGAGGCCGGGGAAATGATCGTCCTTGACGGTCATTTCGTGTTACGCCGGAGCGCCGATGTCCATGAAAAGATCGGAGTCGAGACCTTCGCCCAACTCATAGTTCAAGGAGTGATCCTGTTGGAGGCGCCTGGCGAGACCATTGCCGAAAGGCTTCGGCAACGAGGTGACACGACCTGGAAGCAATCTGAAATTGAAGCTTTCGCTCGAAAGGAGTTGGAGCATGCTCAGACCGTCTGCATGCAATTGGGCGTACCGCTTGTGAGATTGTATTCGCCGACCTTGCAGGATGTACGAGATGCGCTCGCGGCACTTGGCGCTTGACTCTTGGCCGCACGATTGCGTCGTCGACCCACATGTTACGACTTGGATAGTTGGCGTGGCACTTCGTGGTGGAACGGCAGCGCTTTTGGGTGCTGCCGCCTTCATTGGATCAGTTGGTGACTGTTGATCAAGGACCGAAACTTGATCAGGCTGCTCGCGCACTGAGCGGAATAACTTCCGCCCCGACTTTTTGCCGCTCAAGATAGTCGGCCCACAGCTGCATCATTGCGCGACGTTCCTTGATGAATTTAGTCCGGTTGTACGCCCCGCCAAGAGCGTCTGGTACAGCGTGCGCTAACTGGTGCTCGATCACTTCCGGCTTTTGTTCAAGTTCTTCGTGCAGGATGGTACGAGCCATCGCACGAAATCCGTGCCCGGTAATTTCGGTTCGTGTGTCATAACCCAAGCGGCGAAGTGCCGCGTTGATCGCGGCTTCGCTCATTGGTCGCTCGGCAGAACGGGCACCAGGGAAAACATAACGGCCGCGACCGGTCAGCGCGTGCAGTTCACGCAAGATGACGACGGCTTGCCGAGCGAGCGGAACGAGGTGATCGGTCTTTGTTTTCGTGACAAGATAACGCCATTCGCCCTTGTCCAAGTCGAACTGGTTCCATTCGGCCTTGCGGAGTTCACCGGGGCGGACGAACAGCATCGGCGCAAGCTTGAGCGCGCAGAGCACCGGAAATGTGCCACTGAACCCGTCGAAAGCCCGCAGCATTTCACCGACCTTCTTCGGATCGGTGATCGCAGCAAAGTGCTTTTCGACTGGTGGCTCAATCGCGTCGAACAAGTCCCTTGCAGGATCGCTTTCGGCCGCGCCCTTCTTGATCGCGAAGCGGAAAACCCGACTGATTTCGCTGCGAACGCGGTGTGCTGTGTACCGCGCGCCCCGCTTGTCGACGCGTTCAAGTACCGACAGAATTTCCGGCGGGGTAATTTCCTTGATGGGGCGAGTGCCAAGCCACGGGAACACGTCCTTGTTCATCCGGGCCAGCGTTTTTTGGTACTGTCCGATTTCTACAACAGTCTTGCGCTTTTCGAGCCAGGCAAGCGCAATCGCTTCAAACGTGTTGTCGGCGCTGAGCTTGCATTCGCGCTTCTCCATCTTCTTCGCTTCGCTTGGATCGATGCCTTCGGCGAGTTTGGAGCGTGCTTCGTCGCGCTTTCTGCGAGCGACGGCCAACGAAACATCGGGGTAGACGCCGAGCGCAAGCAGCTTTTCCTTCTTTGCAAAGTAATACTTGAGCCGCCAGTATTTTTGGCCGCTCGGCATGACTTGTAAGAATAGACCACTGCCGTCGTAGAGCTTCTGAATCTTCTGTCCGGGCTTGGCAGTCCGGATTGCCGTATCGGTCAAGGGCATCAGGGGTATCTCCGCTTGTTGGAGCCTCGAAGTGAGGACATACCCCTAAAAGTACCCCTGCGTATCCCCGGCTTTCAACGAACCGAGCCGGACTCTTCCGGAACGAAATTTCCCTCCGCGCCTTTATTTATCAAGGTTTTTGCGACCGGTCGGGAATTTCGAGGATCATTTGTTGGTGCCCAGGGCCGGAATCGAACCGGCACGCCTTGCGGCGGGGGATTTTGAGTCCCCTGCGTCTACCAATTTCACCACCTGGGCAAACCTGCGCCGCACATGCGATTGCGCGCGGCGAAAAGGCAAATTATTACTGAAATCCCCCACGCGGGCAAGCGTTCTGCTTCCTTCGTTGCGCGGCGGCGGGCGATTCACTGGCTCAGATAGGCGAACGCACCGCGCTTCACGATCCCCATCACGCTCCCACGCCGGTCGAGCCCGACGTGATCCGTAGCGCTCGTATTGACGATGCCGTTCGGCACGACGAGCTCGTGCGCATGCTCGAGCGCGTCGCGCAGCGCCGTGCGGAATGCCGGCGTGCCCGGCTGCGCGGTCTTCAGCGCACGGCCGACCGCGTCCGCGAGGCGCGGGTAGACGCCCGCCGCATCGCCCGCGAACTGCATGACCGAATCGCGGCCGTACTTCGCCTCGTACGCGTCGACGAACGCGAGCGCCGCTTGCTTGGCCGGATGGTCGGCGGGCAGCGTGCGCGCGACGACGACGGGCTGCGTCGGAAACAACGTGCCTTCGACGTCCTTGCCGCCGAGCCGCAAGAATTCGGGCGTCGCGATTCCGTGCGTCTGGCAGATCAGTCCCTTGAAGCCGCGCTCGATCCGCGTGCGCTGCGGCAGCACCGTCGGCGTGCCCGCGCCCGCGATCAGGATCGCGTCCGGTTTCGCGGCGATCAGCTTCAGCGCTTGGCCCGTCACGCTCGTGTCGGTGCGGTTGTAGCGCTCGGTCGCGACGATCCTGAGCTTGCGCAGCTCGGCGAAGCGCGTGAATTCGTCGAGCCAGCTGTCGCCGTAGCTGTCCGCGAAACCGACGAAGCCGATCGTCTTCACGCCGTGGTTCGCCATGTAGCGGGTCAGCACGTCGGCCATCGCGCGGTCTCCCTGCGCCATCTTGAACGCCCACACGCGCTTGCCCTGCTGCGGCTCGACGATCGAGCCGGAGCCGATCAGCGTGATCATCGGTGTCTGCGCGGCGGCGATCGGATCGAGCGCGGCGAGCGCGGCGGGCGTGATGTTCGGCCCGACGACCACGTCGACCTTGTCCTCCGTCACGAGCTTGCGGATGTTGCGCACGGCGACGCCCGGGTCGGACGCGTCGTCGAGCACGATCACCCGCAGCTTCTGTCCCGCGATCGTCTTCGGCCACATCAGGATCGCGTTCTTGCTGGTCTGGCCGATCGTCGCGGCGGGGCCCGTCGTCGACAGATCGACGCCGACCGTCAGGTCGGCGCGCGCCGCGGCGCAGACGAGCGCGAGCGCGGCGCAGGCGGCCGCACGGCGAGCGGGCGGGATGGCTTCATGCGAGGCGGCTCCATGCCGGTTCGGGAACGCAACGCCGCGCGAAGGGGCGCTGCAAAGCAGCGCCCGCCCCGCGCGTCACAGCTCGTAGGTCTCGGCCTCGCCCTTGAGCGCGGTCTCGACGAGCTTGCGGTTGAGCGTCGGCGACAGCAGCTCGACGAGCGTATAGATATAGCCGCGCAGATACGCGCCCTGCTTGAGCGCGACCCGCGTCACGTTGCTGCCGAACAGATGCCCGACCGGGATCGCGCGCAGGTTGCGGTCGCGCTCCGGATTGAACGCGATGTCGGCCATGATGCCGACCCCGAGCCCGAGTTCGACGTAGGTCTTGATCACGTCCGCGTCGATCGCCTCGAGTACGATGTCGGGCGTGAGGCGATGCAACGCAAACGCCTGGTTGATCTTCTTGCGGCCCGCGAACGCGTCGTCGTACGTGATGAGCGGGAACTGCGCCAGATCGTCGAGCGACAGCGGCTTGCGCTCGAGGAGCGGGTGGTCGGCCGGCACGACGGCCGCGTGGTGCCACTGGAAGCAGGGCAGCGACACGAGCTCCTTGTAGTCGGCGATCGCCTCGGTCGCGATCGCGAGGTCCGCCTGGTCGTGGATCACCATTTCGGCAACCTGGGTCGGGCTGCCTTGCAGGATCGACAGATGGACCTTCGGGAAGCGCTTCTTGAACTCGGCGATCGCGGCGGGCAGCGAGTAGCGGGCCTGCGTGTGCGTCGCCGCGATCGTCAGGTTACCCTGGTCCTGCGCTGCGTAATCTTTTCCGACCCTTTTAAGACTCTCGACCTCCTGGAGGATCCGTTCGACCGACGCGAGAATGATCCGCCCAGGCTCGGTCAGCGAGCGCACGCGCTTGCCATGGCGCGTGAAGATCTCGACGCCGAGCTCGTCCTCGAGCTCGATGATGGCCTTCGAAACCCCCGGCTGCGACGTATACAGCGCCTTCGCAGCTTCCGTGAGGTTGAAATTCTGGCGGACGGCCTCGCGCACGAAGCGAAATTGGTGCAGGTTCATTTATAACCCTTCCGCATATCAACAGAATTTTTTAGTCGTTTGAAATATATAGAGAGTTTATTACGATTCCCCGGTGTTTTTCAAATATGGATATCTGTAATCGTCATTAGCAAATGAGCGGCCGGGCGGATGGCCGGCTCGGTGCAGGCGGTGCAGGATTCGGGCGCGGCGTGGCTAGGACGCCGCGCGGTCATATCGAGCAAACCCTGGGGTCCCCGAATGTACCAGTACGATCAGTACGATCAAACGATCGTCGACGAGCGTGTCGCGCAGTACCGCGACCAGGTCCGCCGCCGCTTGTCAGGCGAATTGAGCGAGGACGAGTTCCGTCCGCTGCGGCTGCAGAACGGCCTGTACATGCAGCGCCACGCCTACATGCACCGCATTGCGATTCCGTACGGCAATCTTCGTAGCGACCAGTTGCGCATGCTCGCACGCATCGCGCGCGAGCACGACCGCGGCTACGGCCACTTCTCGACGCGCACGAACATCCAGTTCAACTGGGTACAGCTCGAGGAAACGCCCGAGATCCTCGCGAAGCTGGCTTCGGTGCAGATGCACGCGATCCAGACGTCGGGCAACTGCATCCGCAACATCACCGCCGACCAGTTCGCGGGCGTCGCGCACGACGAGGAAATCGATCCGCGTCCGTGGGCCGAGATCCTGCGCCAGTGGTCGACGTTCCATCCCGAATTCGCATGGCTGCCGCGCAAGTTCAAGATCGCCGTGTCGGGCTCGAGGCTCGATCGCGCGGCCGTGCAGATCCACGATCTCGGCGTCTACCTGAAGAAGAACGAAGCGGGCGAAGTGGTCGCGAGCATCCTCGCAGGCGGCGGCCTCGGCCGCACGCCGATCGTCGGGGCGATTATCCGCGAGAACCTGCCGTGGCAGCACGTCCTCACCTATTGCGAAGCGGTGCTGCGCGTATACAACCGCTACGGCCGCCGTGACAACCTGTACAAGGCGCGGATCAAGATCCTCGTGAAGGCGCTGTCGCCCGCGAAGTTCTCGCAACAGGTCGAAGAGGAATGGCAGCATCTGAAGGACGGCCCGTCGACGCTCACGCAGGATGAGCTCGATCGCGTGTCGCAGTATTTCCAGCCGCCCGTCTACGAAAAGCTCGCCGACACCGACGCGTCGTTCGAGCAGCATCTGCTCGAGAACAAGGCGTTTGCGCGCTGGGTCGAGCGCAACGTCGCGCCGCACAAGGTGCCGGGCTACGCGGCCGTCACGCTGTCGCTGAAGAACCACCGCGTCGCGCCGGGCGACGCGACCGACGCGCAGATGGAGCAGGTCGCCGACTGGGCCGACGAATACGCGTTCGGCGAGCTGCGCGTATCGCACGAGCAGAACCTGATCCTCGCGAACGTGAAGAAGCACGACCTGTTCGCGGTGTGGGAGAAGGCGAAGGCGGCCGGCTTCGCGACGCCGAACGTCGGGCTCCTGACCGACATCATCGCGTGCCCGGGCGGCGACTTCTGCTCGCTCGCGAACGCGAAGTCGATCCCGATCGCGCTCGCGATCCAGCAGCGCTTCGACGATCTCGACTACGTGTACGACCTGGGCGACGTATCGCTCAACATCTCGGGCTGCATGAACTCGTGCGGACACCACCACGTCGGCAACATCGGCATTCTCGGCGTCGACAAGGACGGCGCCGAGTGGTACCAGGTGTCGCTCGGCGGCGAGCAGGGCACGGGCGCGGGCGGCGCGCGCCTCGGCCGCGTGATCGGCCCGTCGTTCTCCGCGGAGGAAGTGCCGGACGTGATCTCGAAGCTGATCGACACGTTCGTCGACGCGCGCGTCGACGGCGAGCGCTTCATCGACACGTACGACCGCATCGGCATCGCGCCGTTCAAGGAGCGCGTCTACGCGGCGCGCCAGACCGCGCACGCGTAACCCAGCGTAGAGGAATCTGCAGATGGCTTTGATTATCAAGAATCGCGAAGTGATCGACGACGCATGGCAAGTCGTGCGCGCGGCCGAAGACGGCGCGCTGCCCGCGGTCGACGCGCTGCCGGCCGGCAGCGTGCTCGTGCCGTTCGCGCTGTGGCAGGCCGAGCGCGAGGCGCTCGTCGCCGCGAAGACGAAGGACGCGCTCGGCGTGTGGCTTGCGCCCGACAGCGAGCCCGCCGATCTCGTCGCCGACTTCGACCGCATCGCGGTGATCGGCGTCGATTTCCCGCGCTTCGCGGACGGCCGCGGCTACAGCATCGCGCGCCTCTTGCGTGAGCGCTACGGCTGGAAGGGCGAACTGCGCGCGATCGGCGACGTGCTGCGCGACCAGCTTCTCTACATGTCGCGCTGCGGCTTCGATGCGTTCGCGGTACGCGCGGACAAGAACATCCACGATGCGCTGAACGCGTTCGGCGAGTTCTCGCAGCGCTATCAGGGCGCGGTCGACAACCCGGCGCCGCTCTTTCGCCGCCGCGCGGCGAGCGGGGTGAGCGCATGAGCGGCACGACGGCACCCGCGCTCACGCCCGAGCTGAGCGCGAAGATCGAACGGCTCGACGCGCTGCTCGCGCAGATCGCCGAGCGTCATCCGAAGGTCAAGTTCGCGAGCAGCCTTGCGGCGGAGGACATGCTCGTCACGCACGCGATCCTGTCGAAGGGCGTGGCGATCGGCGTCTTCTCGCTGAACACGGGCCGCCTGCATGCGGAGACCGTCGGCATGATCGAGCGCGTGCGCGAGCGCTACGGCTACGAGATCGAGCAATTCCGTCCGCAGCAGGACGCGGTCGACGCGTACGTCGCCGAGCACGGCCTGAACGCGTTCTACGACAGCGTCGCGCTGCGCAAGCGCTGCTGCGAGATCCGCAAGGTCGAGCCGCTCAACCGCGCGCTCGCGGGCGTCGAAGCCTGGGTGACGGGCCAGCGGCGCGAGCAGTCGGTCACGCGCGCCGAGCTTCACGAGGAAGAGCGCGACGCCGCGCGGGGGATCGCGAAATACAACCCGCTCGCCGACTGGACGGAAAGCGACGTATGGGCGTACCTGAAGGCGTTCGACGTGCCCGTCAATCCGTTGCACGCGCGCGGCTATCCGAGCATCGGCTGCGAGCCGTGCACGCGCGCGATCCGTCCCGGCGAGGACAGCCGCGCGGGCCGCTGGTGGTGGGAGTCGCGCGACACGAAGGAATGCGGGCTGCACATCACGATCACGCCCGTGCCGTCCGCCGGTGCCGAATCCGCCTCCGCCTGAGCGGAGCCGGCACATAATAAGATAGCCAGATTGCTGCGCCGACGGTCAACCCGGCGGCACAAACCCAGACAAGGACCGTAATCATGAGCACGACGCTCGAACAATCCGCTTTTGCCCCGCCCGCCGGCGCGTCGTCCAGCCGGATGGGCCACCTCGACTGGCTCGAGGCCGAGTCGATCCACATCTTGCGCGAGCTCGTCGCCGAGTGCAGCAAGCCCGCGCTGCTGTTCTCGGGCGGCAAGGATTCGGTCGTCGTGCTGCATCTCG
>NZ_LOVS01000195.1:0-1765 GCF_001523835.1 Burkholderia sp. ABCPW 14
TGAACGCCGCTGAGTGCGTCCTTCGGGTTCTCTTCGTCATTTCTTGGGTTCCTTTGCCTGCATTATCGCTGGCTCAGGCCCCAGCCGTTCCACTTATCCGGTTGTCCGAATTTGCGCGGCCACCTCTTAGATAGTAGGGGCGCCGCTCAGTGACGAGTGCTGAAGTGACTCGACGCGCTTCCGCCCGGTACCTGCCGAGCCGGGCAAAACGATTGGTGAGACCGGCATATTCGATGAGGCCATTATATGGGCGATGGCTCTGGTAATTCGGGAAACGCCACGCGTGGAACGCGTTAGCCATTCGATAGCGGATGTCGTGCCATGATCGAGTCTGGAGACTATATCCAGTTGGCTGCCCCGGAGGATTGGTTTCACGCTGCCCCCTATACCACTCCGGATCGAGAGGCAGCATAGAGCGGCCATTGACGCCAAATGGTTCCAGCGTAATCCAATCCGGCCGCACATAGCCTTCTTCGAATACATGCACCTTAACACCAAGCGACTGCGCAACGGCATGAGCAGGCCGATGAATCGCGCGGCAGTCGCCGAACATGAGCACGTCGCTAAAGTCCCCGGCGCCCAGCACATCGCCATACCAAAGCGCGAGGTCACTTTGCGGCCCAACGTAGTTCCACTTGGGCTCTTTGCCGGAATACGCCAAATCGCCACCACAAAAGTTGACGCGCCGAACAACGTGGCGGCGGTCAAGCAACGTAGTGCATAGCGCCTCAAAAAATGGCGATGCGGGCCCCTGCAACACTAGGAACGAGCGTCTCATCGAAAGAGCACGAAGATTAAGAAAGCTTCAGAGGGAGAACAATTGTTCCAGCAGCGGCGCTCCTAGACTTGAAGATGCCACCGGCGCTCGCGGACCACATGCCGCGGGCAGTATAAATCAACGACAGCCGGTCTAGCGTATGAAATTCACAACGCGAACTACCAGGTCCGCCTGAAGAAGCTTGCCGACCATATATTTTTCATGTGTATACTGGTCGCTTGAGATGTAGCTCTTTCCTCTCCGATGGACCGGCACGGAAAAGATTGCGGTAGCGCATAGGTGGGAGGTCTTGATTTGGCGTGTACCGGATTAGGCGACATCATCCGGCAGTTGTCAGTTTGTCACGCTGACACGCATTGCGGCTTCGGCTATCCCCTTCGCGATGAAACTGTCAGGAGATCGCTATGCCCCCAGAGCAGAAAGTTGTCCGCGCCGGGGTCGACATGTTCGAACTACCCAACCGACTCGGCAATGTCAGACAGCCCCACCCTCCGACGGTCTTTCCCTACGACGGCGCCTACCGCCCCCAGGATGCAGGGACGCGCCATACCGTCTTGAAAGCCTGTCACCCAACAGTTCGAGGTCGTCGCCGATCTGGTATTTGAACGACCCTACCTGTGGCTAGTATGCTGCTGCGCCCATCGTCTCGCCACGCCGCGGATCGCAAGGTAGCTGGAGATTAATGGAAGCCCCAAGCCCCCCCAAGACGGATGGCCTTCGTGGAACGGCGCTGGAGTGCCCCAAACAGTTGGATTCCTAGCTAAACTTGCAGCGTCTTCAGTTACAACCGGAAAGAGCTTTGGAAAATCAGATCTTCCTGAAGCGGTCCCGCGCAGGCTTCATCAAACTGCATGAACCGCCCCGGGAATCGTGGAGGCTGGTTGGTTTAAGTTAATGCGGTTTCAGCGGCAGCGGTTTTCAGTTGCCGATAGTAGTTTGCCTCAGCTTCAGCGGGCGGGATATAGCCGAGTGGTTCCATCAGTCGGT
>NZ_LOVS01000196.1:0-139384 GCF_001523835.1 Burkholderia sp. ABCPW 14
ATCTTCCTGAAATTTGCGTGGCCGTATCTGCTTGCTGCGCTGCTCGGCGCGGCCACTGGCGCCGGCATCGAGCACCTGATCGGCGCGCGCGAGCTTGCCGACGAGCAGGCCGCGCGCGCGGCGGACGCTCAGCGGCATGCCGGCGATCTGGCCGCGATCTCGCAGGCGGCGCTCGACGCCGAGAAGCGTGCAATTGCCGCGCACGACGCGGCCGCCTCGTGGGTGGCCGCCATCGACGCACAATTCACGAAGGAGCGAATCGACCATGAAACCGAAAATCGCAGCGTGCGCGCTGCTCTCGCTACTGGCACTGACCGGCTGCGCGTCGCCGTCCGGAACTGCACTGCAGTCGGTGCCGGCGGTCTGCCCGGAGCCGCCGGCACCGCCGGCGTGGGCGATGGTGCCGCCACTGTCGCAGACCTCGACCCAGCGGTTGCGGAGCGCGCTTTCGCTGTCGCCGGCGACGACCAGCGCGAAATCGACAAACTGAAGGCGGTGCAGGGGTGGGTGTGTGCGGTGCGGCCGGCGACGCCCGGCTGCCAGTGAATCCGCGCGTTCGCGAGGCTATTCGACCCTAGAATTCATGGGAATGAAGCGAGAAAAACATAATAGAATCAAGCCCTCGATTCTGTTTTCTGTTCCCATTTATGTGCCTCACATCCGCCCTGCAATTGGGTTGGCGGTTAGGATTGTGATTCCTGTCGTCGTGGGTTCGAGTCCCATCAGCCACCCCAGAGATTTCATTGCAAAACAGGCGCTTCGGCGCCTGTTTTGCTTTCTGCGATCTGAATTTCGGGGCACAGTCCCAGTTTTCCGGATTCGCGCCATTGCGTTTGCCGTTTTCGCGTTCCGTCTTTCGGATCGCCGATGCGCTGCGCCCGGGTTCGCGTGTGCCGCGAAGTTGAGCGGCCGCGTATTGCAGCCGTCTGCGACTGTTCGGCGAGTGCCGATGTTTATGCACTCAGCATCCGGCTCGGTCTGCGTAAACGCCGGTGTTGCCACCAACTTCGACTCCGACGCGGCGATGGTGACGTGCCTTATCAGGATGGCCGAAAATGATCGGCACGAGTCCGGCAAGCCGGCAGCGGCGCAGGCGCACCTATGCGCTGTGCGGCTGGGCGCGCCCGGCTGCCGCCGACCGGGGCGGCAGATTTCTCTCGGAAGCGGGCCATGACGGTCCCGAGCCAACCGGTCCCACATGGCCGTCGCCGCTACACCCGCTCCGTTATCTGCTGCGGCTCGACCGACGCCGTGCCGCCGCCGTTGGAGTCGGCATCGTCGCGCGGGTCGTCGAGCTGGCCTTCCCACTTCGCGACCACGGCGGCGGCAATCGAGTTGCCGACCGCATTGGTCGCCGAGCGGCCCATATCGAGGAACATGTCGACGCCCATGATCAGCAGCAGGCCCGCCTCCGGCAGGTTGAACTGGTTGAGCGTCGCCGCGATCACGACGAGCGATGCCCGCGGCACGCCGGCCATGCCCTTCGACGTCAGCATCAGCAAAAGCAGCATCGTGATTTGCGTGCCGAGCGGCAGATCGATGCCATATACCTGCGCGATGAACAGTACGGCGAACGTACAGTACATCATCGAGCCGTCGAGGTTGAACGAATAGCCGATCGGCAACACAAAGCTCGAAATCTTGCGGTTCACGCCGAAACGGTCGAGCGCGTCGAGCAGCTTCGGATACGCGGCTTCCGAACTCGCGGTCGCGAACGACAACAGGAATGGTTCGCGGATCAGGCGGATCAGTGAGAACGTGCGCTTGCCGAGGAACACGAGGCCCGCGAGCGTCAATACGCCCCACAGCAGCGCGAGTGCGAGATAGAAGCTGCCCATGAACTTCGCGAACGTGAGCAGGATGCCGAGTCCTTCCGTCGTGATCGTCGATGCGAGCGCCGCGAACACCGCAACGGGCGCGAACCACATGACCGCGCCTGTGACCTTCAACATCACTTGCGCGAGATCCTCGATCACGCCGGTCAGGCGCTTGCCTGCGTCGCCGAGCGCGGACAGCGCGGTGCCGAAGAAGATCGAGAACACGACGATCTGCAGGATCTCGTTGTTCGCCATCGCCTCGGCGATCGACTTCGGCACCAGGTGGATCACGAAGTCCTTCAGCGTGAACGAGCCGGTCGTCAGGTCGAGGGCGGCATCGGTGGCGGGCAGCGGCAGGCTCAGATGGCTGCCCGGCTGCAATACCGTCGCGGCCAGCAGGCCTAGCAGCAGCGACGTGAACGATGCGATGAAGAACCAGCCGAGCGCCTTCACGCCGACCCGGCCGACCGCACCAGTATCGCCCATGTGCGCGATGCCGACCGTCAGCGTCGCGAACACCAGCGGCGCGATGATCATCTTGATGAGACGCAGGAACACGTCGGACAGCAGCGATACGTAGCCGGCGATTTCCTTCGCGACGTGCGGATCCGGGAACGCGCTATGGCAGCCATAGCCGACGGCGATGCCGAGGATCATCGCGATCACGATGTACGAGGTGATGTTGCGTCTTTTCTTCATGAGGAGTCCAAATTGCACGGCGGGTGTTGCGAATGACGGCGCGGTCGCCGGCGTGCAAGCAGTGGACCTGGAACCTGATCTGTTCGCGCGCCTTACGGTACGGCGCGCACCAGGCAATTCTTGCTGGATGCGCTTGACAGGGCGCGATCGCTCGATGCAAGAGGCGATATGTTACTCCAATTGGCTAGATTGCTTTCAAAATTGAAAGAATAGAGGCGTCGTTTCCCCTCGATAAGCGGACGCAGCAATCGTCCAACGGGTTACGTCGCGTGGATTGGCGACGGCAGCGCCGGGGCCTTCGTTTTGGCAGTTTGCGGCGCAAGCCGAATGCGCCCCGGCGGAGTCTGCGGCATGGGCGGTAGCGCGCGTCTGCCTATCGCCAAGTCGTTTCGGCGCGTGGCATTCGGTTATCACGGAGCAGGCGGCGCAGCCTCCCAACAATCCAGGCGGCCCCTCCAATTTTCCTTTGCCCCCTGGGGCGGGCGAGCGGCGCTTGCGTGTCGGACTTGGGCCTACCGGAGCGGCCGCCGCGGCGCCCCAATCCCTGGAATCGATTGCCGTACTTCGGGATTGCGCCGCGCTCGCGCGGATTGCGCGCCGCGCCTCTTCGATCGTCGGCGTGAAGCCGGACATCTTGCGAATGCGCTGCTTGACGCCGGGTGACGAACGGACTTTCTTGCTTCTGACGCCGGGAAGAGGGGAAGCTCGCGTTGCCTGAATCCGGACTCAAACGCGATCGAGGCATGTGCGCCCATGACGGAGCGACGATGTGCGTCGGCGACGCCAGAAGCCGCGCCGAGTTCGAATCGCGTCGACCGTAGCGGCAGACAATCCGCGCATCGGCGGCGGTCACGATGCGAGATCGCATGCGCATTGCCTGTCTGCGACAGCGGCACGTTTACCGATCCGATTCGCTGTCGCAATGCGCGGACCACTCGCGCGCGAGCATCGCGAAGATCACGTCGTCGACCCACTCGCCGCGCAGATAGTAGCTTTCGACGTGATGCGCTTCTTGTCGGAAGCCAAGCGCCCGAAATAGCGCCATGCTCGCGGTGTTGCGAGGATCGACGGACGCGACGAGTCTGCGATGGCCCCATTGTCGAAAAGCGAGGTCGATGCAAGCCGTCATGACTTCGCGTGCGTACCCTTTGCGCTGGTGCGCGGGACTCAGCGAGATGCCGAATTCGACTGGCTCCGTGTCGGTTGCGGGAAAATGTAAGCCGAGGTCGCCGATCAATTCGCGCGTCGGCTTGCTGCGAATCGCGAGTTGGCACCACGCGCCGGCCTCGCCGAATGCGACGTCCGATTGACGCGCGATGAAATCGCTGGAATCCGCGACGCTGGCCGGACGCCAGCCCTGATATCTCCAGACTTCGGGATTGCCGCGATAGTCGAACAAACCTTCGGCATCGCGTTGATCGAGCGTGTCGAGGAGCAATCGCGCCGTTTCGATCGCGGCGCTCGTCTTTTGTGACATTCGATATGCCTTCTGGGCAGACTTTGTGGGACGCCGTCGACAGGCGCGGCGGCGTTGTAGGGCAGTGTCTTCAGCGGTCGAATTTCAGCGGTCGAATATATCGCTTGATGTTCGAGCGGCAGTTGCCGCGCGCATGTAGACGATCATGGCGACCGGCCGTCGAATCCATCAGGTTGCCGAGCGAAAGGGGATTCGATTGATTGCGCGGATATCCTTCGCATGCTCGGTCATGATCTGCGGCCGAACCGATGCGTTTTGCGTGATGCGCGTCGATCATCGTGGACGTTGCGGATCTCGATCGACGGAGGCCGATGCAATGGGCGTGCGCGGTCGGGATCGTCCGCGCTTCGGAGGCGAGAGGGCGGTCTGTTGTCCAAGACGCCCGCTGTCGAGGCCGGAACGACGGTGGTCGAATTCGGATTGACGCGTGCCACGAAGCGGCGTGACGAACCGGGCCGTATGCTGGGTTCCGCGAGCGCGATCCCGAGGCGGCAGGCATCCGGTGACGCAATGCAACCGACCGCGCCGCGCTTGCTCGCATGCGCTCGGCCCGGCACGGCAGTCCCATCGCCGTGCTTCATCGAGCGTGCGCCGCCCGTCGTCATCCGACCTCGTCCACTTGCCGCTCGATCCAGCCGGGTCCCGGCAGCGGCTCGACGTCCAGCGGATCGATCGATTCTCCGCATTCGGAGCACACCATCACCGGATGCATCAGGTGCCCGCATGTCCGGTGTCGCAGCACGACGGGCGGCCCGTTGCCGTCGTCCTTCCAACGATCGCCCCACGCGGCGAGCGCGAGCAGCACCGGATAGAGATCGCGACCTTTCTGTGACAGACGGTACTCGAAGCGCGGCGGCCGGTCCTGATACGCGCGCTTCGTGAAGATTCCTTCGTCGACGAGCCGCGCGAGGCGCTCCGCGAGCACGTGGCGCGTGAGCCCCAGTTGGGTCTGGAACGCTTCGAAGCGGCGATGGCCGAGAAACGCGTTGCGCAGGATCAGCATCGTCCAGCGATCGCCGAGCACGGCGAGCGTGCGTGCGACCGAACACGGCATCGAGCCGATGTCGTCCCATTTCATGATCGTTTTCCGTGAAAACAGGGGAAGTGCGTTCGATTATAGAACGCACGCTCGAAACGGCGCGTCGCCCGCGTGTTGACAGCCGGTGAGCGCGTGCGAATAATGGGCGTCGTCATAAGTTCTTTTTTGGAACTGATGGGCGCGCGACGCGCCATGTTCCGCATCACTGCGAGGAGTATGTCGATGAATCCGATGTCCATGTCCGGTCTCGAACTGCTGCGCGCCGCAGCGGCGGGTGAAATACCCGCGGCGTCGATTGCCGAGACGATCCCGATGCGGCCCGAGAGCGTCGAGCTCGGCTACGTGAAGATGACCGCGCGCGCCGACGGACGCCATCTGAATCCGCTCGGCGGCGTGCATGGCGGCTTCGCCGCGACGGTGCTCGATTCCGTGACGGGCTGCGCGGTGCATACGATGCTCGATCCGGGCGTCGGCTACGGCACCGTCGATCTGCACGTGAAGATGCTGCGCCCGGTACCGCGTGATGTCGATCTCGTTGCCGAGGGGCGCGTGATCCATCTGTCGAAGAGCCTCGGCGTCGCCGAAGGGACCCTGAAGACGCTGGACGACAAAGTGGTCGCGCACGCGTCGGCGACGTGCTTCATCCAGCGGCCGGCGTGAGCGGCGCAGCGGTGGCCGGCGCTCGGCATCAGACATCGGGCGAGCAGCGAGCCACCGCGGATGTGGTGCCGGATGCGAGTGCATCGCCGGCGCGCCGGCGCCGCGATCGACGCTCCAGCGACGCTCGGCGGCGCGCGTTCTGAAGCAATCGTTTCGATGTGTTAGCTTCGGGTCTTTGCATCCGAAGCGACAGGAACCGCAGCATGGAATACCGCACACTCGGCGATTCAGGCGTTGAAGTCAGCTTGATCGGTCTTGGCACGATGACCTGGGGCGAGCAGAACACCGAAAGCGACGCGCACGCGCAACTCGATTACGCGATCGATCAGGGCGTCACGCTGATCGACACCGCCGAGATGTATCCGGTGCCGCCGAAGGCGCAGACGCAGGGTCGCACCGAAGCGTATCTCGGCACCTGGCTCGCGAAGCGCCCGACGCTGCGCGACAAGCTGACGATCGCGACGAAGATCGCCGGCCCCGCGCGCCAGCCGCACAACCCGACGCACATCCGCGGCGCGGGCAACCAGTTCGATCGCAAGAACCTGACCGAGGCGCTCGACGGCAGCCTGAAGCGCCTGCGCACCGACTACGTCGACCTGTATCAGTTGCACTGGCCGGACCGCAGCACGACGACGTTCGGCCGCCCCGCGTATCCGTGGATCGACGATCCGTACACGGTGCCGATCGAAGAGACGCTCGCCGTTCTCGGCGACTTCGTGAAGGCGGGCAAGGTGCGGCATGTCGGCGTGTCGAACGAGACGCCGTGGGGCGTCGCGCAATTCCTGCGGGTGGCCGAGAAGCTCGGCCTGCCGCGCATCGTCAGCATCCAGAATCCGTACAGCCTGCTGAATCGCACGTTCGAGAACGGCTTGTCGGAGTTCAGCCATCGCGAGCGCATCGGGCTCCTCGCGTATTCGCCGCTCGCGTTCGGCTGGCTGTCCGGCAAGTACGAAGAGGGCGCGCGTCCCGCCGGCGCGCGCATTACGCTGTTCGAGCGCTTCCAGCGCTACAGCAGGCCGCACGCGGTGCAGGCGACGTCGCGCTACGTCGCGCTCGCGAAGCGGCATGGCCTGTCGCCCGCGCAGCTCGCGCTCGCATTCGTCAACAGCCGTCCGTTCGTGACGAGCAACCTGATCGGCGCGACGTCGCTCGAGCAACTGCGCGAAAACATCGCGAGCGTCGACGTGAAGCTGCCGCCGGAGATCCTCGCCGAAATCGACGCGCTTCACGAGCGGCAGCCGAACCCCGCGCCATAACGGCTGCCGCGATGCAACCCGGCCGACGCGTCGCGCGTCGCCGGGCCTTGTTCCGCCGGGCGTGCGGCGTCCGCCGCCGCATATGCCCTGATCGGAGAATCGCGCGCCGCGTGCGATAATCCCGCCTTTCCGTTATCGGTCCGGTTCGTCCGAACCGGGCGTTTGATTCCGCATCCGAAATCGAGGCGTTGACGAGCCGCCATTCGCCGCGCCGTGCCGCGATGCGGCATACGTCCGTTTCCGACGTTTCGCTTCGATGCGCAACAACGCTCAATCACACGCATTCACGGCGACCAGCATGAACAGTTCCCGTTCCTATACCCCCCACCCGGCGCTTGGCCTCGCGACGTTCGTCCTGCTGGCCGTCGCGGGCCTCTTCTATGTGAAGTGGTTTCCGTACTATCACAAGGCGTTCGTCGCGGCCGAGCATCATTCGATCGGCCAGTCGATCCTGATGGGCGCGGCGGCGCGCGCGCCCGAGCCGTCGCTGCAGGCGGCGCTCGACTACGCGTGGGCGTATGGCAAGGCGATCTGGCAGGCGATGGTGCTCGGCCTCCTGCTCGGCTCGGCGGTGCAGGCGCTCCTGCCCGCGCACTGGGTCGCGCGTGCGCTCGGCGGCACGGGCTTCGGCAGCGTCGCGGCAGGCGGTCTGCTCGCGCTGCCCGGCATGATGTGCACGTGCTGCGCGGCGCCCGTTGTCGCGGGCCTGCGCGAGCGCGACGCGTCGCCGGGCGGCGCGGTCGCGTTCTGGCTCGGCAACACGGTGCTCAATCCCGCCGCGCTCGTGTTCATGGGCTTCGTGCTCGGCTGGCACTGGAGCGCGCTGCGGCTCGTGCTCGGCGTCGCGATGGTGTTCGGCGTCGGCTATCTGCTCAACCGTCTCGCGGGGGAGCAGACGCGCGTCGTCGACGACACGCTGCGCGCGAAGCTCGTCGCCGAGCAGGCGGCGGCCGGCAACGCGTTCGCGCGCTGGGTGAAGATATTCGTGCGGATGACGGTGCGCCTCGTGCCCGAATATCTGGTGCTCGTCCTGCTGCTCGGCGCCGCGCGAGCGTGGTTGTTCCCGCATATCGGGCCGGACATCGGCAACGGAATCGGCTGGATCGTCGCGTTCGCGATGGTGGGCATGCTGTTCGTGATTCCGACCGCGGGCGAGGTGCCGATCATCCAGGCGATGCTGTCTCTCGGCATGGGCGTCGGGCCGGCGGGCGCGCTGCTGATGACGCTGCCGCCCGTCAGCGTGCCGTCGCTCGCGATGCTCGCGCGTTCGTTCAAGCCGACGACGCTTGCGCTTGTCGCGGCGCTCGTCGTTGCGTTCGGGGTGATCGGCGGGTTGGCTGCGGTCGCGCTCGGGTTTTGAGGGTGGCGAATCCGGAGGCGATCGGTCGGAAAATTCGATTAGGGCGCTCGGTCGACGCGCCTCGGCCGCAGGCGCGCCTGTGGCGTGCCGGGTCGGATCACGCGATCGGAGATCGGCGCTCGGAGATCGGGGATCGGCAGTCGCGGCGATTGGCGATCTCCATTAGCGCACGATCGGCAGCGCCGGGCGGCAACCGCCCGGCGATTCCTGCACAACGGATTCGATCGCATCGCCACATCGCCGACACGCCGGCCGTCCGCACGCACGTAATCGGGCCGGTCTCGGAATCGAGGCCGGCCGTCATTTTCAGAAGCAGAAGCAATCAGGAAAACGCATGACGAAACACAAGGTACATCCTCGCCTCGAACAGGCACTGACGCGCGGCGATCTCGCGATTCGCCAGGCCAACTCCACACGGGCGACCGCCGTGCTGAACGCGCTCGGCAAGATGATCGTCGAGGCGTCGGCGACGATCGGCGTCGACGCGAGCATCGACATTCCGCAGGGCGAGCGCGTCTACGATCCGGTCAACGGACTGTGGCCGCAGAAGATGCTCGTGTCGTTCGACGGCCCCGTCGAGGATGCCGATCCGGAGGAATTGCGCACCGTGTATCTGCTCGCCGACGATCCGGGCACGGTGTTCCGCGTCGAATGGCACCGCGCGGACGGCAAGCTCGGCCGGCAGGAGGGCGGGCCGCTCGCGACTGTCGCGTTCCTGACCGATGTCGAGATGCCTTGGAGCGACGACGACGAGTGATCGTCGCACTTGCGGCCGCGCGGCGCGTGACCCGCGGCGCGGCCGAAGGGCCGCACGTTCGGCGTTTGGCTCGCGCGCCCGGCGTCGCGAGCCGGCCGGCCTGCCGGCTTCGTCAGCGCATCATCCGCCGCCTGAACAGGCGCGCGCAGACGAAGAATCCGCCCACCGCGTACGCGGCGAGTATGGCGACGTGGATCGCGACGTCGGTCGCCGGACGGCCGAGCATCGCCGGGCGGATCAAATCGACCGCATTCGCGAGCGGCAGCGCGCGCGCGACGTGCTGCGCGAACTCGGGCAACTGCGTGAGCGGGAAGAACACGCCGGACAAGAGCAGCATCGGCGTCAGCGCGAGCGTCTGATAGAACATGAAAAAATCGTAGGACGGCGCGAGCGCGGTGACGATCATCGCGAGGCTCGCGAACGCGAGGCCGGCGAGCGCGATCACCGGCAGGGCGACCAGCATCGACGGAAGCTTCGCATAGCCGAGCACGCCGGCGACGAGCATGATCGCCGCGCCCGACAGTATCGCCTTGCTCGCCGCCCAGGCGATCTCGCCGAGCACGATGTCGCCGAGCGACAGCGGCGTGTGCATGATCGCTTCCCAGGTGCGCTGCACGTGCATCCGCGAAAAGCCCGAGTACATCGATTCGAAGCTCGCCGACATCATCACGCTCGAGCCGACGGTGCCGGCCGCAAGGAACGCGATGTACGACACGCCTTCGACGTGCCCGACCATCAACCCGAGGCCGAGCCCGAGGCCGAACAGGTAGATCATCGGATCGGCGAGATTGCCGAACATCGACGCGATCGCGAGCTTTTGCCAGACGAGATAGTTGCGCCGCCAGACGGCGATCCAGTTGGTTGCGTTCGCAGGCAGCGCGAGCGCGAACGCGGATTCGCGCTCGCGAAGCGCGACGGCCGGCTGCGATGTGTAGTGGCGAGTGTCCATTGTTTCAGTCCTGCATCTCGCGGCCGGTCAGCCGCAGGAATACGTCTTCGAGATTCGCGGGGCGGTGCAGATAGCGCAGGCCCGTGCGGCCCTTCAGGCGCGCGTTGATCGGCTCCGGATCGTCGACGTAGCAAAAGAGCGTTTCGCCACTGATCTCGGTGCGCTCCGCGAGCGGCGCGAGCTCGTCGCGCAACTGCACGGGATCGGGCCCGTAGATCTCGATCACATCGCAGCCGATTTCCGTTTCGATCAGCGCGCGCGGCGCGCCTTCCGCGATCTTGCGGCCTTCCTCGATCACGCATAGGCGGTGGCACAGGCGCTCCGCCTCTTCCATGAAGTGCGTGGTCAGCAGAATCGTCTTGCCGCGCGCGAGGAGCGAGCGCAGCCGTTCCCACATCAGATGCCGGGCCTGCGGATCGAGGCCCGTCGTCGGCTCGTCGAGCACGAGCACGTCGGGATCGTTGACGAGCGCGCGCGCCAGCGTGAGCCGCCGCTTCATCCCGCCCGACAGCTCGCTCACCCGCGCGTCGGCCTTGTTTTCGAGCTTCGCGAACTCGAGCAGCGACGGCACGAGCGAGCGCGCCTCGTGTGCGGCGAGCCCGAAGTAGTGGGCGAATACCACCAGGTTCTCGCGGACGGTGAAGTCGGGATCGAGGTTGTCGAACTGCGGCACCACACCGACGCGACGCCGTGCATGCCGCGCGCGAGACGGCACGGGTTCGCCGCACAGGCTGATCGAGCCTGCGTCCGGATACGTGATGCCGAGCAGCATCTTGAGCGTCGTGGTCTTGCCGGCGCCGTTCGGGCCGAGCAGGCCGAAGCATTCGCCGGGCTGCACGTGAAAGGACAAGCCGTTGACGACGAGCTTGCCGTCGTAGCGTTTCTCGACTGCCTGAAAATCGATCGGTGCGACGGACATGGGCAAGTGAATATCGATTGGAATCGTGCAACACGAACGGGCCATTCTAGTGCATCGATCGCATCGCTTCAGCGCGCTTGCCTCGTCACGGCGCACATTGCTCGGCTTCGTGCACCGCATCATCGCGCGTTCGGGGTGCGAGGCGAATCAGCGTTTTCCAGCGCTTGCATCTGGAATTGCGGCGCAGCATGATGGGTCCCTGCGCCGGTCGCGCATTAGGGAGGCCAAGATGGCTAGCTATAAAAAAATTCTGCTCTGCTACGACGGCACGCTCGAGGGCCGCAAGGCATTGCGATGCGGCGCCGATCTGGCGCTCGAACTGAAAGCCGAAACACACTTGCTGTCGGTCGTCGACATGCGCTCGAGCATCGCGCAAAGCGCTGGCCTGCTGACCGACGTCGCGTGCAGCCGCTTCGAGGAAACCGCACGCGAGATCCTGCAAGAGGGTGTCGACTGGCTGACCGAGCATGGCGTGCAGGCGCAGGGGCATTTCGCGTTCGGCTACCCGATCGACGAGATCGCGAATCTCGCGACGAAGCTCAACGTCGATCTCGTCGTGGTCGGCCATCGCTGCCGCAGCGGTTTGTCGCGGTGGTGGATGGGGTCGGGCAACACGCAACTGCTCGATCGCGTGTCGTGCAGCATTCTGGTCGCGTGCTCGTCGCCGGCGGAGCAGAAGGCCGAAAGCGCGAAGGAAGCAACGGCGGCGACGGCCGGACGCTGATTGCGCCACCGACATACATCGGCGCGTGGCGCTACGGAGTCTGAATCGGCCGCGCGGGCGCGCGGTCGATATTCGCCGCTTAACCTGATCGCCGATGTCCGCCATCGGGTTATTTCGCCATCAGTTAAACGGGTGAACGAATCGAACCGGTTCCAGCCGATTTATTGAGCAGCAAGGCTGACTGGTTCCGCTGGTTCGTTTCGTATCGTTTGAAATGATCGCTGAACCGCTGTCGTTTCCGCGCGCATGCGCTAGGCCCGGCATTGACGCTTGCTTCACTTGGCGTACAGCCGACGGGCGGTTCTAATTCACTCGTCGTGCAAATCGACTGCCGACAATTTCCAACCGAAGATTCCGCTGCGACGAAAGATCGCGGCATAGCGCACGCTGCCGTCGTCGCGGCGATACGTGACGACGAATTCGTCGAAGCTCCGGTAGGCGGCGCTCGTCTGCGGCGACGCGCCGGATGGCGAACTCGCGGCGGCGGACGGCGTACCGGATGCGGGCGACGGCGCGGCTCGCGCCGCCGTGTTGCTTGCGGCAGGCGTCGCGTCGCTTGACGCGGCAACTGGATTGCTGGGGCCGCCCGACGACGTGCTCGCTGCTGGCGCGACCGTCGCTGCCTGGCCCGCCGCTTGATCGGCGGGCCGCTTCAGCTCGGGCGGCCGTTGTCCGGACTGCGCGCGCGGCGGCAAGCCGTTCATCAGCGCGGCGACGCCGTCGGGCGTCGCATAAGCATCGACGAGCGGGCCGACAAGCGCCGAGCCGATCAGCGCGCCGATGATCGCGAGCGGATTGTCGCGCTTTTGCGTATCGATGCGCCGCATCAATTCGTCGGTGAGCTGCTGCTTCAGGCTGATCCGCAAAGCGGGGAAATCGACGTAGGTGCTGATTGCCCGCGCATCGCGCGCATCGATCGCCTGCTTCATCTGCCTGAGCGCGAGATAGGGCGACGCATACGCATAGACGATCACCGCCGCGGCGACGACAAGCGCGACGACGATCGAAACCGGCTTCAGGAATCGCCTTTGCGGGCGCACGGCAGAATTCAAACGGCCTCCACGACGAGACGGACGAACGGGCTCCGAAGATCAGAGACCTTGTTGCGTCAATGAACGTTCCTCGGCGATGCAGCGATCGATCATCCGGCAGATCGCATCGACCGTGCCGACCATGATGAAGCGCGACGGCCCGTGATAGACACGCACCGGCGCGCGCCGCTCGGGTTCCGCGTGATGGAGCGAACCGTTCAGCGACACGCGCGCGAATGCCGGCAGTGCGGACGGCAGCAGCGACGGCTGCGCGTCGCCCTCGCTGCGCGGCTGGGCGGCGACGAGCGGCGCACACGGCGTGCGTCCGCGCAGATGGCGCAGGCGGCCGAATTGGCGGAAGGGCAGCAAGCGGGCGAGGCGTTCCATAGGGTTCTCCAGATCCAGTCGAATGGCGGGAAAGACGGGCGGTGCCGCGGGCGGGCTGCGGGGCGGTCAGAATTCGCCCGGGCGGATCAGCCCGACGGCGACGCCTTCGAGCGCGAATTCCGCGCTGCCGGCCTTCACGAAGATGTTCTCGTAATCGGGGTTCTCGGCGATCAGCTCGACGCCGCCGGGCCGGCGCATCAGGCGCTTGACCGTGACGTCGTCGCCGAGCCGCGCGACGATGATCTGGCCGTTCTTCGCCTCGGTCCGCTTCTGCACGGCGAGCAGATCGCCGTCGAGGATGCCGGCGTCGCGCATCGACAGGCCGCGCACCTTCAGCAGGTAGTCGGGCTTGCTCGAGAAGAGCGCGGAATCGCATGCGTAGTGCTGCGAGATGTGCTCCTGCGCGAGGATCGGGCTACCGGCCGCAACGCGGCCGACGAGCGGCAGCGACAGTTGCATCAGCGCCGCGTGCGGCAGCGTCAGCTGGTGCGGCGAATCCTCGATGCCGATCAGGCGAATGCCGCGCGACGCACCCGCCGCCAGTTCGATCACGCCCTTGCGCGCGAGCGCCCGCAAGTGCTCCTCGGCTGCGTTCGGCGAGCTGAAGCCGAGCTCGGCGGCGATTTCCGCGCGAGTGGGCGGAAAGCCGTCGCGCTCGATCGCGCGACGAATCAAGTCGAATACTTGCTGCTGACGGGCGGTGAGTTTGATCATGGCATGACTGTATGGATAGACAGTGAGCTGTATTTTTATACAGTGTCCGCGGAAATTCAAGCGTTACTTGAAGTTCGGTGCTATCACGGCGATTCCGCCGCGATCCGGCTGCGTCACAGCGCCGCTTCGGCCGCGATAGCCGTCGATCGGGCGGTCGTTACCACTTTTGAGTATTAAAAAATGAGGAACGATTATTTTTAATGATGAAACCTGTTCGTTAGACTGGCCCGACATCACAACCAATGACCCACACGGAGAACAACGGATGGTCAAGCGGAACACGGGGCTGGCGGGCGGCGTACGTCGTCTCATCGCATCACTCGCGCTCGGCGCGACGGCGGCGCTCGGCGCGCTCACGCCGGCGCTCGCGGACACGACGTTCCTGAACGTCTCGTACGATCCGACGCGCGAGCTCTATCAGGATGTCAATCAGGCGTTCGGCAAGGAGTGGAAGGCGAAGACGGGCGAAACGGTGAACTTCAAGCAGTCGCACGGCGGCTCGGGCGCGCAGGCGCGCTCGGTGCTCGACGGCCTGCAGGCCGACGTCGTGACGCTCGCGCTCGCGTACGACATCGACGCGCTCGCGAACAAGGGCCTCATCAACAAGGATTGGCAGAAGCGCTTGCCGGATAACGCGTCGCCGTACACGTCGACGATCGTGTTCCTCGTGCGCAAGGGCAATCCGAAGGGGATCAAGGACTGGGACGACCTTACGAAGCCGGGCGTGTCGATCGTCACGCCGAACCCGAAGACGTCGGGCGGCGCGCGCTGGAACTACCTCGCCGCCTGGGCGTACGCGCAGCACAAGCCGGGCGGCAATGCGCAGACGGCGAAGGATTTCGTCTCGAAGCTGTACAAGAACGCGGGCGTGCTCGATTCGGGCGCGCGCGGCGCGACGACGAGCTTCGTGCAGCGCGGGATCGGCGACGTGCTGATCGCGTGGGAGAACGAGGCGTTCCTGTCGATCAAGGAGTTCGGCGCCGACAAGTTCGAGATCGTCGTGCCGTCGGCGAGCATTCTCGCGGAGCCGCCCGTCGCGGTCGTCGACAAGGTGGTCGACAAGAAGGGCACGCGCAAGCTCGCGGACGCGTACCTGAACTTCCTGTACAGCAAGGAAGGGCAGGAGATCGCCGCGCGCAATTACTACCGGCCGCGCTCGAAGGACGTGCCGGCCGCGCTCACGAAGCAGTTCCCGAAGCTGAAGCTGTACACGGTCGACGACACGTTCGGCGGCTGGACCCATGCGCAGAAGACGCATTTCGCCGACGGCGGCGTGTTCGATTCGATCTACACGCCGCAATGAGCGACGACGGGCGGCGCGCCGCGATCCGGCGCGCCGTTCCGCGATACAACGACATCGGGCTGACGGACGCGCGGGCAACGCGGCGCGTCCGTCAAGCTGTTGAACCCATGTGCATTACCCTGGAAGAGCATTCCGCATGACGACGTTCACCTTCCGCAAGCCGAGCGCGCTGCCCGGATTCGGCGTGACGCTCGGCATCACGCTGGCCTACCTGAGCCTCGTGGTGCTGATTCCGCTCGCCGCCACTTTTCTGAAGACGGCGACGCTCACCTGGGATCAGTTCGTCGCCGCGACGACGTCGCCGCGCGTGCTCGCGTCGTACCGGCTGACGTTCTTGGCCGCGTTGGGCGGCGCGCTCGTCAACGCGGTGTTCGGCTTTCTCGTCGCGTGGGTGCTCGTGCGCTACGCGTTTCCGTTCAAGCGGCTCGTCGACGCGATCGTCGATCTGCCGTTCGCGCTGCCGACGTCGGTCGCGGGCATCTCGCTCGCGGCCGTCTACGCACAGAACGGCTGGATCGGCAGCTATCTCGCGCCGCTCGGCATCAAGATCGCGTTCACGCCGTTCGGTGTGCTCGTCGCGCTGACGTTCATCGGCCTGCCGTTCGTCGTGCGCACCGTGCAGCCGGTGCTCGAGGACTTCGAGCGCGAGCAGGAGGAAGCGGCCGCGTGCCTCGGCGCGTCGCGCTGGCTCACGTTCCGGCGTGTCGTGCTGCCCGCCGTGACGCCCGCGCTCCTGACGGGCTTCGCGCTCGCGTTCGCGCGCGCGCTCGGCGAATACGGCTCGGTGATCTTCATCGCGGGCAACGTGCCGATGAAGTCGGAGATCACGTCGCTCCTCATCATCACGAAGCTCGAGCAGTACGACTATGCGGGCGCGACGGCGCTCGCCGTCGTGATGCTCGTCGTGTCGTTCGTGATGCTGCTCCTCATCAATACGCTGCAGTGGTATCTGCAGCGCCGCACCAGCCGCGGCGCAAGCGGCCCGGCGCCGACGGCGCACGCGGCGACCGCCCTCGGAGGCGCGCAATGAGCCACGACGTCGTTCAGACCCGCGCCGCCGCCGCGCCCGCCGATCCGCGCCGCGCCGCCGCCGACGCGAGTGCGCGCGCGCGCCGTCTCGACCCCGTCAGCGAGCCGCGCGCGGTGCGCTGGCTGCTCACGGGCACGGCGCTCGTGTTCCTTGCGCTCTTTCTCGTCGTGCCGCTCGCCGCCGTGTTCTTCGAGGCGCTGCGCAAGGGCCTCGATTTCTATCTCGAATCGCTCGCCGACCCGGATGCGTGGTCGGCGATCAAGCTGACGCTGACCGTCGCCGCGATCGCGGTGCCGCTCAATCTCGTGTTCGGCGTGTGCGCGTCGTGGGCGATCGCGAAGTTCGAATTCAAGGGCCGTGCGCTCCTGACGACGCTCATCGACCTGCCGTTCTCGGTGTCGCCCGTGATCTCGGGCCTCGTCTACGTGCTGCTGTTCGGCGCGCAGGGCTGGCTCGGGCCCTGGCTGCAGGCGCATGACGTGCAGATCATCTTCGCGGTGCCGGGCATCGTGCTCGCGACGATCTTCGTCACGTTCCCGTTCGTCGCGCGCGAGCTGATCCCGCTGATGCAGGCGCAGGGCTCCGACGAGGAGGAGGCCGCGCGCGTGCTCGGCGCGTCCGGCTGGCAGATCTTGCGCCGCGTGACGCTGCCGAACGTGAAGTGGGGCCTGCTGTACGGCGTGATTCTCTGCAACGCGCGCGCGATGGGCGAGTTCGGCGCGGTGTCGGTGGTGTCCGGCCACATCCGCGGCCAGACCGATACGATGCCGCTGCACGTCGAGATTCTCTACAACGAGTACAACTTCGCGGCCGCGTTCGCGGTGGCGTCGGTGCTCGCGCTCCTCGCGCTCGTCACGCTCGCGCTCAAGCTCTTCGCCGAGCGGCGGCTGTCCGCCGACCTCGCGGACGGCCGTGACGCCGCGCCCGCCGCGCATCCGAGCGCCGCCGTCACTTCGTCGATTTCGTAAAGAGGCAAACCAGATGGGCATCACCGTTCGTAACCTGCACAAGCGTTTCGGCGACTTCACCGCGCTCGACGACGTCACGCTCGACTTCCCGGCGGGCGAGCTCGTCGCGCTCCTCGGGCCGTCCGGCTGCGGCAAGACGACGCTCTTGCGCGTGATCGCGGGCCTCGAGCACGCGGATTCGGGGCAGGTCGTGCTGCAAGGGCTCGACGTCGCGTCGGTCGGCGCGCGCGAGCGGCAGGTCGGCTTCGTGTTCCAGCATTACGCGCTGTTCCGGCACATGACGGTGTTCGAGAACGTCGCGTTCGGGCTGCGCGTGAAGCCGCGCCGCGAGCGGCCGAGCGAGGCCGCGATCCGCGAGAAGGTGCACGAATTGCTGTCGCTCGTGCAGCTCGACTGGCTCGCGCAGCGCTTTCCGTCCGAGCTGTCGGGCGGCCAGCGGCAGCGGATCGCGCTTGCGCGCGCGCTCGCCGTCGAGCCGAAGGTGCTGCTGCTCGACGAGCCGTTCGGCGCGCTCGACGCGAAGGTGCGCAAGGAGCTGCGTAGCTGGCTGCGCCGGCTGCACGACGACTTGCATATCTCGACGATCTTCGTCACGCACGATCAGGAAGAGGCGCTCGAGGTGGCCGACCGGATCGTCGTGCTCGATCACGGCCGCGTCGAGCAGGTCGGCAGCCCGCAGGACGTCTACGACCATCCGCAAAGCGCATTCGTCTACGAGTTCCTCGGCGCGGCGAACCGGCTCGACGGCACCGTGAGCGGCAAGGGCTTCGTCGCGCACGGCGCGGCCGGGGCGATCGCCGTCGACGCGGATTTCGCGGGCCCGGCGCGCGCGTATGTGCGCCCGCACGACCTGGAGCTCGTAGCATCGGACGCGCGCGCGGACGGCATCGCGGCCGACGTGCGGCGCGTCGTGCCGCTCGGCGGCTCGGTGCGCGTCGAACTCGCCGCGCGCGCGGGCGGCGTGCTCGAAGCGGAGCTCGATCGCAACGCATGGCGCGCGCTCGCGCTCGACGTCGGCGACGCGCTGACGGCCGTTCCGCGCGCGGTGCGCGTGTTCCCGGCGCGCTGAGCGCCCGCGCGCGGATCGATCACGGACGATTTCAAACCAACAAAGACAACGCCTGGGAGGCTACCCATGAACTTTCAACAATTACGCTTCGTGCGCGAGGCGGTGCGGCAGAACATGAACCTGACGGAAGTCGCGAACGTGCTGTATACGTCGCAGTCGGGGGTTTCGAAGCAGATCAAGGATCTGGAGGACGAGCTCGGCGTCGACATCTTCATTCGCCGCGGCAAGCGCCTCACGGGCCTCACGGAGCCCGGCAAAGCCGTCCATCAGCTGATCGAGCGGATGCTGCTCGACGCGGAGAACCTGCGCCGCGTCGCGCGCCAGTATGCGGATCAGGATAGCGGCCACCTCGTCGTCGCGACGACCCACACGCAGGCGCGCTACGCGCTGCCGAAGGTGATCCGCCAGTTCACCGACGTCTATCCGAAGGTGCATCTCGCGCTGCGCCAGGGCAGCCCGCAGCAGATCGCGCAGATGATCCTGAGCGGCGAGGCGGACATCGGCATCTCGACCGAGGCGCTCGACCGCTATCCGGACATCGTCACGTTCCCGTGCTATTCGTGGCATCACGTCGTTGTCGTGCCGAAGGCGCATCCGCTCGTCGGCCGCGAGAACGTGACGCTCGACGACATCGCCGAGTATCCGATCATCACGTACGACCAGGATTTCACCGGCCGCTCGCACATCGACCAGGCGTTCGCGAACGCGGGCGCGGTGCCGGACGTCGTGTTGACGGCGATCGATGCGGACGTGATCAAGACCTACGTCGAGCTCGGGATGGGAATCGGCGTCGTCGCCGCGATGGCGTACGATGCGCAGCGCGACACGGGGCTCGTCGCGCTCGACACGCAGCACCTGTTCGAGGCGAGCACGACGCGCGTCGGGTTGCGCCGCGGCGCGTTCCTGCGCGCCTATGCGTACCGGCTGATCGAGATGTTCGCGCCGCATCTGTCCGAAGGCGAGATCGCCGGGCAATTGCGGGAAGCGGCCTGAGCTTGGGCGGGCGCCCGGAAGCGGGCGGTTGCGGCCGCGGGATGCGCGGCGGCGATTCGCGCCGCGCGATGTCGTCGCGCGGCGCCGCCCAGCCGCCCGATTTTCCGACGGCCATGCCCCGATCGCGCACCGCGTGATCCGGGCCCTTGGCCTTGGCGCTGGCCGCGCGTCGGCCAGCGCAAGTCGAGCGCAAGTCGAGCGCAAGTCAAACGCGTCGCCGCTGCCGGCCATTTGCCGGATGCCGTCATCGAGCCGCCATCGCAGACCCGCCCATTCGAGGCTCCGATTCCTTCCGTCATCGCGCTGCGGCCCGCCCATCGCATGGGCCGCCACGGTCGCACCGCCTGTCGTTTTCCTGTCCGCACGTTCTCCGAACAAACCCTTAAACGTCCGAATCGGCGTTGCGTAATACGAAGAAAAAGCTGACGATAGGCGCTCCCGATATGAAGAAAAAGGACCGGGATGCGCAGTTTGCGCGGCCAACCGTACGCAGGCAGTCTCTTCCGACGTATTCCCTTCGTGGCGCAGAGGTTCGAAACGCCTCAGTTGGTTTGGTTTGCGCAAACGTTTGCTCGTCGCCAAAACGACACACGGTCCGCCCGGGACAACAACCACTGCCAGGAGAGTCGCATGGATGTCAGCCTCCGCCGCCGCGTGCTAGCCGCCGCGGCCGTTTGCGTCGCCGTCGCCGCTGCCGGGCCGTTCTCGGTCGCACGGGCCGAGACCGCGCACAAGCCGAAGGTCGCCCTCGTGATGAAGTCGCTCGCGAACGAGTTCTTCCTCACGATGGAAAACGGCGCGAAGGAGTATCAGAAACACAACGCGAGCCAGTTCGATCTCGTCACGAACGGCATCAAGGACGAAACCGACACCGCGAGCCAGATCCGCATCGTCGAGCAGATGATCGTGTCGAAGGTCGACGCGATCGTGCTCGCGCCCGCCGATTCGAAGGCGCTCGTGCCCGTCGTGAAGAAGGCCGTCGACGCGGGGATCATCGTCGTCAACATCGACAACCGGCTCGATCCGGACGTGCTCAAGTCGAAGCACCTGAATGTGCCGTTCGTCGGCCCGGACAACCGCAAGGGCGCGCGGATGGCCGGCGACTATCTGGCGAAGCGGCTGAAGGCGGGCGACGCGGTCGGCATCGTCGAGGGCGTGCCGACGACGACCAACGCGCAGCAGCGCACCGCGGGCTTTCAGGACGCGATGAAGGCGGGCGGCGCGAAGGTCGTGTCGGTCCAGTCGGGCGAATGGGAGATCGACAAGGGCAATGCGGTCGCGTCCGCGATGCTCAACGAATATCCGAACCTGAAGGCGCTCCTGTGCGGCAACGACAACATGGCGATCGGCGCCGTGTCCGCGGTGCGCGCGGCGGGCCGCCAGGGCAAGGTGTACGTCGTCGGCTACGACAACATCAACGCGATCAGGCCGATGCTGAAGGACGGCCGCGTGCTCGCGACCGCCGACCAGTACGCGGCGAAGCAGGCCGTGTTCGGCATCGATACGGCGTTGAAGGCGATCGCCGAGCACCGCAAGCAGGCCGACATGACGGGCGTCGTCGCGACCCCGGTCGACCTCGTGACGAAGCCGTAACCCGGCGCGGCGGCGTCCGGCGCGCCGCTCAAGATCGCCGCGAGGCGGCCGTTATCACGTCGGAGCGTGACCCAGGCCGCCTCGCGTCCTCGTCCGCGCGGCTGCGCGGATCGCGTGAACCGCATTTCTTCAGGACCGCGATGGATTCGACCGACCCAGATTCGACGCCGGATGCGCCGACGCTCGTCGTGACCGGCATCGGCAAGACTTACGCCGAGCCCGTGCTCGCCGATGTGTCGCTGTCGCTGCATCCGGGCGATACGCTTGCGCTGACGGGCGAGAACGGCGCGGGCAAGAGCACGCTGTCGAAGATCGTCGCCGGGCTCGTCGCGCCGACGGCCGGCGCGATGCGGCTCGCGGGCGCGCCGTATGCGCCTCAGAGCCGCGCGCACGCGGAGGCGCTCGGCGTGCGGATGGTGATGCAGGAGCTCAACCTCGTGCCCACGCTCACCGTTGCTGAAAACCTGTTTCTCGACCGCCTGCCGCACCGCTTCGGCGTGATCGACCGCCGGCGGCTCGCCGACGACGCGCGCGCGGCGATGGCGCGCGTCGGGCTCGACGCGCTCGATCCGGACACGCCCGTCGGCGCGCTCGGGATCGGCCATCAGCAGATGGTCGAGATCGCGCGCAGCCTCGCGGGCGACTGCCGCGTGCTGATCCTCGACGAGCCGACCGCGATGCTGACCGCGCGCGAAGTCGCGCTGCTGTTCGATCAGATCGCGCGGCTGAAGGCCGAAGGCGTCGCGCTCGTCTATATCTCGCACCGGCTCGAGGAACTCGCGCGGGTCGCGGAGCGGGTCGCCGTGCTGCGCGACGGCCGGCTCGTGCACGTCGACCGGATCGACGCACAGCCGACCGAGCGGCTCGTCGCGCTGATGGCCGGGCGCGAGCTCGCCGAGCAGGCGGTGCACGGCGCGCGCATGCCGGGCGCGCCGCGCCTGAAGGTCGAGCGCCTGTCGCGCGGCGACGCGGTGCGCGACGTGTCGTTCGACGTGCGCGCGGGCGAGATCTTCGGCATTTCCGGGCTGATCGGCGCCGGACGCACCGAGCTCTTGCGGCTCATCTACGGCGCGGATGCGGCCGACGGCGGCACCGTGTCGATCGGCGATCCGCCGCGGCCCGCGGCGATCCGCTCGCCCGCCGACGCGGTGCGTCACGGGATCGCGCTCGTCAGCGAGGACCGCAAGGGCGAAGGGCTGCTGCTGCCACAGTCGATCGCGGTGAATCTGTCGCTCGGGCAGCTCACGCGCGTCGCGCGCGGCGGGGTCGTCGACGCGCAGCGCGAAAACGCGCTCGCGGTGCGGCGGATCGACGCACTGCGGATTCGCGCGCGCGGCCCGGCGCAGGCCGTGTCGGAGCTGTCGGGCGGCAACCAGCAGAAAGTCGCGATCGGCCGCTGGCTCGGACGCGACATGCGCGTGCTGCTGTTCGACGAGCCGACTCGCGGGATCGACGTCGGCGCGAAGTTCGACATCTATGCGCTGCTCGACGCGCTCGCGCGCGAAGGCCGCGCGATCGTCGTCGTGTCGAGCGACTTGCGCGAGCTGATGCTGATCTGCGACCGGATCGGCGTGATGTCGGCGGGGCGCATGGCCGCCGTGTTCGCGCGCGGCGAGTGGACGCAGGACGCGCTCCTCGCCGCGGCATTCGCCGGCTATGCGCGCCGCGACGCGGTATTGCATCCGTTCGACGACAGCCGGCCCGCCGCGTGACCGGGCGCCCGGCGCGGCAAACCCGGTTCGCGGCCGGCTCACCACTCAATCAATCCACCGAGACAGCAACACACAGCACAGGACTTCCACGATGAACGACCGATCCATCGACCGAAACGCCGACGCCCCGTCCAGGCAGGCGGCCGCCGTCGCGGCGAAGCCGGCCGGCGTGCGGCTCGGCCTGTCGAACTACGTCGGACTCGCGCTCGCGCTCCTTGCGCTGATCGCGCTTTTCTCGATGCTCAGCGCGCACTTCCTCACGTACGACACGTTCAGCACGATCGCGAACCAGATTCCCGATCTCGTCGTGCTGTCGGTCGGCATGACCTTCGTCCTCATCATCGCGGGGATCGACCTGTCGGTCGGCTCCGTGCTCGCGCTCGCGGCGTCGGTCGTGAGCGTCGCCGCGCTGCGCTGGCAGTGGCCGCCGCTTGCCGCCGCGCTCGCCGGCGTCGCGGCGGCCGCCGCGACGGGCACGTTGACGGGCGCCGTCACGGTCGGCTGGCGAATCCCGTCGTTCATCGTGTCGCTCGGCGTGCTGGAGGCGGCGCGCGGCGTCGCGTACCAACTGACGAATTCGCGCACCGCGTACATCGGCGATGCGTTCGACTTCCTGTCGAACCCGATCGCGCTCGGCATCTCGCCCGCGTTCCTGATCGCGGTCGCGGTGATGATCGCCGCGCAATTCGTGCTCGCGCGCACGGTGTTCGGCCGTTATCTCGTCGGCATCGGCACGAACGAGGAAGCGGTGCGACTGGCCGGGGTTAACCCGCGCCCGTATAAAATCATCGTTTTTGCGCTGATGGGCGCGCTTGCGGGGCTCGCCGCGCTGTTCCAGATTTCCCGGCTCGAAGCCGCCGATCCGAACGCGGGCGCGGGCCTCGAGCTGCAGGTCATTGCGGCCGTCGTGATCGGCGGCACGAGCCTGATGGGCGGTCGCGGCTCGGTCGTCAGCACGTTCTTCGGCGTGTTGATCATCTCGGTGCTCGCGGCGGGTCTCGCGCAGATCGGCGCGAACGAGCCGACCAAGCGCATCATCACCGGCGCCGTGATCGTCGTGGCCGTCGTGCTCGACACGTATCGCAGCCGGCGCGCGCGGGGATAGCAAGAACAACGAACCAGAGAGAAACGGAATGGCGACGATCAAGGATGTGGCGGCCATCGCCGGCGTGTCGTTTACGACGGTGTCGCACGTGGTCAACAATTCGCGGCCCGTGTCGGCCGACGTGCGGGCCAAGGTCGAGCGGGCGATCCGCGAGCTCAACTACGTGCCCTCGGCCGTCGCGCGCTCGCTGAAGGCGCGCTCGACGGCCACCATCGGCCTCGTGGTGCCGAACAGCACGAACCCGTATTTTGCCGAGCTCTCGCGCGGCATCGAGGATCAATGCGCGCTGTCCGGCTACTGCGTGTTCCTGTGCAACTCGGACGACGATCCGGAAAAGCAGCGCAACTACCTGCGCGTGCTGCAGGAAAAACGCATCGACGGGCTCATCATCGCGTCGGCGGGCGACGACGCGGTGCTCGCGCAGACGCTCGCCGACACGCGCGAGCCGCTCGTCGTGGTCGATCGGAACATCGAGGGGCTCGCCGCCGATCTCGTGCAGATCGACCACGAGCGCGGCGCGTATCTCGCAACGCGGCATCTGCTCGAGCTCGGTCACGCGAAGATCGGCTGCATCACGGGCGCCGTGTCGACCGCGGTGAGCGCGATGCGCGTGCACGGCTTCATCCGCGCGATGGCCGAGCGCGGTGTCGACATCGTGCCGGGCGCGATTGCCGAAAGCGACTTTTCGTGCATCGGCGGCTATCACGCGGCCGTGCGCCTCTTCGACACCGTGCGCCCGAGCGCGATCTTCGCGGGCAACGACCTGATGGGGCTCGGCGCGCTGCGCGCGGCCGCCGAGCGCGGAATCCGCGTGCCGGCCGACTGCTCGATCATCGGCTTCGACGACATCGAACTGTCGCGCTACACGTACCCGGCGCTGTCGACGGTCGGCCAGTCGGTGCGCGCATTGGGCGAAATGGCCGCGCAGACGCTGATCGAGCGGATCGGCGGCGGCGCGTCGGGCGCGCCGCAGCGCCGGCGCGTCGTGTCGCCGCGCCTCGTGCTGCGCGAATCGACGACCGTCTACGTGGAGCCGGCCGACGCCGCGTATCGCGGATGACGGCGGCGCTCGAACGTGCGGCGGAACGCGCCGCGCCCGCACGCGGCGGCAGGGTGATGGTCGTCGGCAGTCTCAACATGGATCTCGTCGTGCGCTCGCCGCGGCTGCCGCGGCCGGGCGAGACGCTCGCCGGCCGCTCGTTCGCGCAGGCGGCGGGCGGCAAGGGCGGCAACCAGGCGGTCGCGGCCGCGCGGCTCGGCGCGCAGGTCGCGATGCTCGGCCGCGTCGGCGCCGACGAGCACGGCGCCGCGCTGCGCGCGGGGCTCGTCGCCGAAGGGATCGATTGCGGCGCGCTGTCGGTCAGCGCGACGGCGACGACGGGCGTCGCGCTCATCGTCGTCGACGACGCGAGCCAGAACGCGATCGTGATCGTCGCGGGCAGCAACGGCGAAGTGACGCCCGACTCGATCGCCGAGCACGAGGCGGCGCTCGCGGCCGCGGACGTGCTGATCTGCCAGCTGGAGACGCCCGAGGATGCGGTCCGCGCGGCGCTGGCCGCAGGCCGCCGACTCGGCAAGACGGTCGTGCTGAATCCGGCGCCCGCCGCCCGTCCGCTCCCCGCCGGCTGGCTGCCGCTCGTCGATTACCTGATCCCGAACGAAGTCGAAGCCGCCGCGCTGACCGGGCTGCCGGTGCGCGATCCGGCGAGCGCCGAGGCGGCCGCGCGTGCGCTCGCGGCGGCGGGCGCGCGCAACGTGATCGTCACGCTTGGCGGGCAGGGCGCGGTCGCGCTGACGGCCGACGGCGCGGCGCGCCACTATCCGGCGCCGCGTGTGACCCCCGTCGACACGACGGCGGCGGGCGACACGTTCATCGGCGGCTTCGCCGCGCGGCTCGCCGCGGGCGCCGCGCCGCACGACGCGATCCTGTTCGCGCAGCGCGCGGCGGCGCTGTCGGTCACGCGCGCGGGTGCGCAGCCGTCGATTCCGACGCTCGCCGAGCTCGACGCATTCGCGCCGGACCCGGCGTGACGCAGGCCACGCCGCGCCGGGTCTCGTAAGCAAAAAGAAAGAAAATATCGAGCCGGTGCGCGTGGCGAACAAGATCTTCCTCAGATCGATTGCTGCGCGGATCAAGACTTCCTGTCGAACGCCGTAAACAAGCCAGGCGGAGCAAACGTTTCGCTGCCGCGGGCTGCGTCGGGCGGCCCCGTCGTGTTCACGATGCGTCACAGGAAGAACCATGCTGCTGAAGAACCTCACGATCAGGACGCGCCTCGCCGTCACGATGGCGCTCCTTTCCGTCCTGCTGTGCGCCGTCGGCGCGCTCGGCCTGTTCGGCATGAGCCGGGCCAACGACGCCAATTACGAAACCTTCTCGAACCAGATGCCGAGCGCGATCGATGTCGCGAGCGCCGAGCTGTTCGCCGCGCGCGAGCGGCTCGTGCTCGATCGCGCGGCGATGCTCGCGGGCACGCCTGACGCGACGCCGACGATCGAGCGCGCGCGCAAGATGCGCGGGATTTCCGATTCGTGGTGGAAGAAATACCTCGAGCTGCCGCGCAGCGCGGAAGAGGATCGCCTCGCGCAGGACGTCGCGGCGAAGCGGCAGGTGCTGCAGCGCGAGCTCGACGCATTCGTCGACCTCATCAACGCGAACGACCACGACAAGATCGTCGCCGCCGCGAAACGGATGCAGGCGGTCTTCAACGACTTCGCCGTCGCGGGCGAGACGCTGCGCACGTTCCAGCTCAAGCAGGCGAGCATCAATTTCAACGATGCGCAAAGCGTATACGCGGCGAGCCGGATCGCGAGCATCGTGTCGCTCGTGGCCGGCCTCGCGATCGCGTTCTATTGCTTCCTGAACCTGCGCGCGGCGATCGCGCGGCCGCTCGCCGACGCGCTCGGCCATTTCGACGCGATCGCCGCGGGCGAGCTGCGTCATTCGATCGTCGTCGAGCGGCGCGACGAGATGGGGCTTCTGCTCGAAGGGCTCGCGAAGATGCAGACGAGCCTCGCGGATACGGTGCGCTCGGTGCGCGTCGGCGGCGAATCGATTGCAACCGCGGCCAAGCAGATTGCCGCGGGCAACATCGATCTGTCCTCGCGGACCGAGGAGCAGGCGGCGGCGCTCGAAGAGACGGCGTCGAGCATGGAGGAACTGACGGGCACGGTGCGGCGCAACGCAGACAGCGCGCGGCAGGCGAGCGCGCTCGCGGCGAGCGCGTCGGAGATCGCGAACAAGGGCAACGCCGTCGTCGGCCAGGTGGTCGGCACGATGGGCGACATCAACCAGAGCTCCGCGAAGATCGCCGACATCATCTCGATCATCGAGGGAATCGCGTTCCAGACCAACATCCTCGCGCTGAATGCGGCCGTCGAGGCGGCGCGCGCGGGCGAGCAAGGGCGCGGCTTCGCGGTCGTCGCGGGCGAGGTGCGCAGCCTCGCGCAGCGCTCGTCGGCGGCCGCGAAGGAGATCAAGGAACTGATCGACACGTCGGTCGAGCGCGTGCGCACGGGCTCGACGCTCGTCGACGAGGCGGGCCGCACGATGAGCGAAGTGATCGGTGCGGTGCAGCGCGTGACCGACATCATGGGCGAGATCGCGGCCGCGTCGCAGGAGCAGAGCAGCGGGATCGACCAGGTGTCGCGCGCGGTGTCGCAGATGGACGAAGTCACGCAGCAGAATGCGGCGCTCGTCGAAGAAGCCGCGGCCGCCGCGCAATCGCTCGACGAGCAGGCGGCACGGCTGCGCACGACCGTCTCGGTGTTCCGGGTCGACGACGGCGACGCGCGCGACGTCGCCGCGCACGTGCCGATGCGGCCGGCGGCAGGCGTCGCGCACAAGGCGGCGAGCGTCGCCGCGCCGACTCGGCCCGTCGCGTCGTCCGGTGCGCCGAGCGTGGCGGCAGCGGCGCTCAAGCCCGCGCCGTCCGTATCTCCCGCGAAGCCCGCGCACGCGATTGCGGCGGCGAAGCCCAAGCCCGCGCCGCGCGCAACGTCCGCCGCCGCCACACCTGCCGCGAGCGATGCCGATTGGGAGACCTTCTAATTCGAGATAGGAATCGCATCGGACAACGATCTATCCCCAATTTGACGAAACGACGACGCCCGCCGCCAGCGGGCGTTTTCGCATCGAAAGCGATCGTTCGTGTATTCGTGCATTCGTGCATGCGTCGCGCGTGCGCGGGCGGCACGCGTTTTCCGATGCGCGGGCTCGCGATGTGCATCGAGGGCGGCATCGGCGTGCCGGCATGTGCGGGTATTCGCCGTCGAAACGCGCCTGTCGAAGATGGGCATGGAGCGAACGTGCATCCCGATGACAAGCGCATGACCGACGCGCGTTCGACTGCGTCGTGACTCGCGCGATCGTCCGCGTCGGCGTCAGGGGCATCGTACTGTTGCGCGCGCCGCAAAAAAATTGTAACGGCGCATTTGCGCTGTCGACGCAAACGACGCGTCGCGCGTATATGAAAAGAAGCGGGAGGGCGGTTCGGCGAGCGTGCGAGCGTCAACGGACGAGACGATCCGCTGCCTGAATGGAAGAGCGCCGATGCAGCGTTGGCGCGAAGCGGGAGAACCATTCTAGAGCAGCAAAAAGTGCTTTCCAAGCAGCGTTTTCCGCAATGTTGAAACCGCCGCGAGGCCGTTGAAGTAGTTCGTGAAAAAAAAAGTAAATGGGTTTAGGATGAAATCGAACGGTCCTGCTTCGACATGATCTATACGAAGGCAAGATCGTCTTCAGACTCAGGCGAGGAGGTAGCATGGATATTTACAGCAGCTTCGCGAACCGCTTCGAAAAAACGCGAGAGGAAGAGTTCTCGCTGGAGGAGTATCTCGCGCTCTGCAAAAACGATCCATCGGCGTACGCAACTGCCGGCGAACGCATGCTGGCGGCCATCGGGGAGCCGGAACAGGTCGACACGCGCAACGATCCGCGCTTGTCGCGGATTTTCGCGAATAAGGTGATCAAGGTATACCCCGCGTTTCGCGAGTTCTACGGCATGGAGGAGGTGATCGAGCAGGTCGTCGCCTACTTCCGCCATGCGGCGCAAGGGCTCGAGGAAAAGAAGCAGATTCTCTACCTGCTCGGTCCGGTGGGCGGCGGCAAGTCGTCGATCGCCGAGCGCCTGAAGCAGCTGATGGAGCGTGTGCCGTTCTATTCGCTCAAGGGCTCGCCCGTCAACGAATCGCCGCTCGGCTTGTTCGACTACGACGAAGACGGCCCGATTCTCGAAGAGCAGTACGGCATTCCGCGCCGCTACCTGAAGAGCATCCTGAGTCCGTGGGCGGTCAAGCGCCTGCACGAGTACAACGGCGACATCCGGCGCTTCCGCATCGTGCGCCGCTATCCGTCGATCCTGCGGCAGATCGGCATCGCGAAGACCGAGCCCGGCGACGAGAACAATCAGGACATCTCGTCGCTCGTGGGCAAGGTCGACATCCGCAAGCTCGAGCAATACGCGCAGGACGACGCCGACGCGTACAGCTATTCCGGCGGCCTGTGCCTCGCGAACCAGGGCCTTCTGGAATTCGTCGAAATGTTCAAGGCGCCGATCAAGGTGCTGCATCCGCTCTTGACCGCCACGCAGGAAGGCAACTTCAAGGGCACCGAAGGATTCGGCGCGATCCCGTTCGACGGCATCATCCTCGCGCACTCGAACGAGTCCGAATGGAAGGCGTTTCGCAACAACCGGAACAACGAGGCGCTGCTCGACCGGATCTTCGTCGTCAAGGTGCCGTACTGCCTGCGCGTTTCGGAAGAGATCAAGATCTACGAGAAGCTGATCCGCAACTCGTCGCTCGCCGAGGCCGTGTGCGCGCCCGGCACGCTGAAGATGATGGCGCAGTTCTCGGTGCTCACGCGTCTGCACGAACCGGAGAATTCAAGCCTCTTCTCGAAGATGCAGGTGTACGACGGCGAGAATCTGAAGGACACCGATCCGAAGGCGAAGTCGTATCAGGAGTATCGCGACTACGCGGGCGTCGACGAAGGGATGACGGGCGTGTCGACGCGCTTTGCGTTCAAGATCATGTCGCGCGTGTTCAACTTCGATTCGACCGAAGTCGCCGCGAACCCGGTGCATCTGATGTATGTGCTCGAACAGCAGATCGAGCGCGAGCAGTTCCCGCCGGAAACCGAGCAAAAGTATCTGTCGTACGTGAAGGACGTGCTCGCGTCGCGCTATGCGGAGTTCATCGGCAAGGAGATCCAGACCGCGTACCTCGAGTCGTATTCGGAATACGGTCAGAACATCTTCGATCGCTACGTCACGTATGCGGATTTCTGGATCCAGGATCAGGAATTCCGCGATCACGACACGGGCGAGAGCTTCGACCGCGCCTCGCTCAATGCCGAGCTCGAGAAGATCGAGAAGCCGGCGGGCATCAGCAATCCGAAAGATTTCCGCAACGAGATCGTGAACTTCGTATTGCGCGCGCGGGCCGCGAACGGCGGCAAGAATCCGGCGTGGGTCAGCTACGAAAAGCTGCGCGTCGTGATCGAAAAGAAGATGTTCTCGAACACGGAGGAATTGTTGCCGGTCATTTCGTTCAACGCGAAGGGCTCGGCGGAGGAACAGCGCAAACACGAAGACTTTGTCAACCGGATGGTCGCGAAGGGCTATACGCCGAAGCAGGTGCGGCTCCTGTGCGACTGGTATCTGCGCGTGCGCAAGTCGTCATGACGCGCGCAACGCGACGCCCGCGCGGCCGCGCGCGGGCACCTTGAGAGACGCCGCCCGCATCGCGGCAGCCCCGCGTGCGCGGCGTGCGTCCCGGCGTATCGACATTCGAGCGGGAGACAGGGCGTGCTTCATCAAATCATCGACCGCAGACTGGCCGGCAAGAACAAGAGCATTGCAAACCGTGAGCGCTTCCTGCGCCGCGTCAAGAACTACATTCGCCGCGCGGTGTCCGATGCGGTGCGCGATCGCAGCATCAAGGACATCCAGAGCACGCAGAGCATCACGATTCCCCGCAAGGACATCGCGGAGCCGACGTTCCGGCACGGGCCGGGCGGGCGGCGCGAGATCGTGCATCCGGGCAACGCCGACTACGTGCGCGGCGACAAGATTCCGCGTCCGCCGGGCGGCGCCGGAGGCGGCGGCAGCCAGGCGAGCAACGAAGGCGAAGGTCAGGACGACTTCGTGTTCGAGCTGTCGCGCGAGGAGTTCATGCAGTACTTCTTCGACGATCTCGAACTGCCGCGCCTCGTCAAGACTCATCTGCTGACCGTGCCGAGCTGGAAGAACGTCCGCGCGGGCTGGGCGGCCGAGGGCACGCCGAACAACATCGACGTCGTGCGTTCGCTGCGAAGCGCGCTCGGCCGGCGCATCGCGCTCGGCTCGCCGCTCGTCAACGAGCTGCGCGAGCTCGAGGAAAAGCTCGCCGCGCTGAAGGAGGAACTGGGCGATCATCGCGTCGAGATCGCGCAGCTCGAGGATGCGATCCATCACCTGAAGGGCCGCATCTGGCGCATTCCGTTCATCGATCCGTTCGACCTGCGCTACGTGAACCGCGTGAAGATGCCGCAGCCGTCGAGCCAGGCGGTGATGTTCTGCCTGATGGACGTGTCGGGCTCGATGGACGAGCAGCGCAAGGATCTCGCGAAACGCTTCTTCATCCTGCTGTACCTGTTCCTGAAGCGCAACTACGAGCGGATCGAAGTCGTGTTCATCCGCCATCACACGCGCGCGGAGGAGGTCGACGAGGACACGTTCTTCCATTCGACCGAAAGCGGCGGCACGGTCGTGTCGAGCGCGCTCGAGCTGATGCGCAAGGTGATGGACGAGCGCTATTCGCCGACCGAGTGGAACATCTATGGCGCGCAGGCGTCGGACGGCGACAACTGGACAGACGATTCGCCGAAGTGCCGCAAGATCCTCGACGAGGACATCCTCTCGAAGGTGCGTTACTTCGCATACATCCAGGTGACGCCCGAAGAGCAGAACCTGTGGCTCGAGTACGCGCAACTGGCATTGTCGCAACCGCATCTCGCGATGAAGAAAGTGGAATCGGCGGCCGACATTTATCCGGTGTTTCGCGAACTCTTTGAAAAGCACGTGGAAACCTGATGACGACACGCCATCCGCATAACGAAGCGCGCGGCTACGAGCCGCGCCGCAAGCGCGACGACGCATCGGAACCCGCCGCAAACGAGCGCGGCGCGTCGCCCGACGCGGCGGAGCAGCACCCAGGAGCAGGAGCGCCCGCGAGCGGGCTCAAGGAAGCGCGTATGAACGTTGCCGACCGCAAACCGCTGCCGTGTCCGTCCGATTGGACCTTCGAGCTGATCGAGGAGTACGACACCCATATCTCGCAGGTCGCGGAGCAGTACGAGCTCGACATCTATCCGATCCAGCTCGAGTTGATCAGCGCCGAGCAGATGATGGACGCGTACGCGTCGGTCGGCATGCCCGTCAACTACCGTCACTGGTCGTTCGGCAAGCACTTCCTGTCGACCGAGAAGAGCTACCGTCGCGGGCAGATGGGGCTCGCGTACGAGATCGTCATCAATTCGAACCCCTGCATCGCGTATCTGATGGAAGAGAACACGATGACGATGCAGGCGCTCGTCATCGCGCACGCGGCGTACGGGCACAACTCGTTCTTCAAGGGCAACTACCTGTTCCGCTTGTGGACGGACGCGCATGCGATCGTCGACTATCTCGTCTATGCGAAGAACTACGTCGCCGAATGCGAAGAGCGCTACGGGCTCGACCGCGTCGAGGAACTGCTCGACTCGTGCCATGCGCTGATGAACTATGGCGTCGACCGCTACAAGCGGCCGCAGAAGCCGTCGCTCGCGAAGGAATCGGAGCTGCGGCGCGAGCGTGAGGCGTATCTGCAGTCGCAGGTCAACGAGCTGTGGCGCACGTTGCCCGGCAAGAAGCCCGAGCTCGCCGAGGAGCAGGAGGAGCGCTATCCGTCGGAGCCGCAGGAGAACCTGCTGTACTTCGCGGAGAAGAACGCGCCGTTCCTCGAGCCGTGGGAGCGCGAGGTGATCCGGATCGTCCGCAAAATCGGCCAGTACTTCTATCCGCAGCGGCAGACGCAGGTAATGAATGAAGGCTGGGCGACGTTCTGGCATTACACGCTGCTCAACACGATGTACAACCAGGGCAAGCTCGCGGACGGCTTCATGATGGAGTTTCTCCATTCGCACAGCAACGTGATCTACCAGCCGCCCGTGACGAAGCCGTACTACAGCGGGATCAATCCATACGCGCTCGGTTTTTCGATGATGAGCGATATCCGCCGGATCTGCGAGTCGCCGACCGAGGAAGACAGCAAGTGGTTTCCGGAGCTCGCGGGCAGCCCGTGGCTGCCGGCGATGCACTACGCGATGCGCAACTTCAAGGACGAGAGCTTCATCGCGCAGTATCTGTCGCCGCACCTGATCCGCGAGATGCGCTTGTTCTCGGTGCTCGACGACGACATGCGCGACGCGCTCGAGGTGTCGGCGATCCACGACGACAGCGGCTACCAGTACGTGCGCCAGGCGCTGTCGCGGCAGTACGACATTCATCACCGCGAGCCGAACATCCAGGTGTGGTCGGTCAATACGCGCGGCGACCGCAGTCTCACGCTGCGCCATTTCATGACCGACAACCGCCATCTGTCGAACGACAGCGACGAGGTGCTCAAGCACATGGCGCGGCTCTGGCAGTTCGACGTGTTTATCGAAAGCGTCGACGAGACGGGGACGGTCCGCAAGCGCTACGAGTGCCGCTACACGGCGCCGGAAATCCGGCTCTGACGGCGCGGTGCGCGCACGTTGCCGTCGGCGGCGCCGTTGACGCCGTTGACGATCCGCCCGCCGTCGCCGCTGCGCACGCTGCCCCCAGCCTTGCACGAAACGCGAGCCATCCGGCTCGCGTTTTCGCTGAATGCGCGGGCGACCGGAAATTATTTTTCGACATCCGGGCGATCCCGGGCAGCCAGTTACATTACATTTCGCTAGAATCGCGGCCACGCCGAGGTGGAACCGGTATCACCGCGTGCGTCGAACAAGAAGGCGGCAACTCATCACCGCCAGGCCATCCAAGAGAACCTCAAGGAAAAGACCATCCATGAATGATCAGACCGCCGTCGCCGCCGTCACGCGGCAAGACGTCCGGCGCCGCGTACTCGCGATCGTGGGCGCATCGTCGGGCAACCTCGTCGAGTGGTTCGACTTCTACATCTACTCGTTCTGCGCGCTGTACTTCGCGCCGGCGTTCTTCCCGAGCGGCAACACGACGACGCAACTGCTCAACACGGCTGGCGTGTTCGCGGCGGGCTTCCTGATGCGCCCGATCGGCGGCTGGCTGTTCGGCCGGATCGCCGACAAGCACGGCCGCCGCGCCGCGATGATGATCTCGGTGCTGATGATGTGCGGCGGCTCGCTCGTGATCGCGGTGCTGCCGACCTACGCGCAAATCGGCGCGCTCGCGCCGTTCCTGCTGCTCGTCGCGCGGCTGTTCCAGGGGCTGTCCGTCGGTGGCGAATACGGCACGAGCGCGACCTACATGAGCGAGGTCGCGCTCAAGGGCCGCCGCGGGTTCTTCGCGTCGTTCCAGTACGTGACGCTGATCGGCGGCCAGCTCTGCGCGCTCCTCGTGCTCGTGATCCTGCAGCAGACGCTGTCGACCGCCGAACTGAAGGCATGGGGCTGGCGGATTCCGTTCGTCGTCGGCGCGGCGGCCGCGCTGATTTCGCTGTATCTGCGCAAGTCGCTCGACGAGACGTCGACGAGCGAATCGCGCAAGGCGAAGGACGCCGGCACGATCCGCGGCGTGTGGCAGCACAAGGGCGCGTTCCTGACGGTGGTCGGCTTTACCGCCGGCGGCTCGCTGATCTTCTACACGTTCACGACGTACATGCAGAAGTACCTCGTCAACACGGCGGGCATGCACGCGAAGACGGCGAGCAGCGTGATGACGGCCGCGCTCTTCGTCTACATGCTGATGCAGCCGGTGTTCGGCGCGCTGTCGGACAAGATCGGCCGCCGGATGTCGATGATCCTGTTCGGCACGGGCGCCGTGATCGGCACGGTGCCGCTGATGCACGCGCTGGGCGGCGTGACGAGCCCGTATGCGGCGTTCGTCCTCATCGTCGTCGCGCTCGCGATCGTCAGCTTCTATACGTCGATCAGCGGTCTCATCAAGGCCGAGATGTTCCCGCCTGAAGTGCGCGCGATGGGCGTCGGCCTGTCGTATGCGGTCGCGAACGCGATCTTCGGCGGCTCGGCCGAGTACGTCGCGCTGTGGTTCAAGTCGGTCGGCAGCGAGTCGAGCTTCTACTGGTACGTGACCGCGCTGTGCGCGATCTCGCTCATCGTGTCGTGGCGGATGCGCGATCCGAGCAAGGAAGGGTATCTGCGCCACGAGCCCTGATCGCGGCTCGGCCGCGCGGGCGGGGCCGCCCGGTTCGGCGCTCGCCGCGCGATTCGATCCGAGCGCGAGCGGCGGCGCGTCGGGGCGCCCGTGCCGCGTGCGTGCAAACGGCGTTTCGCGTCATCGCGAAGCGCCGTTTTTTCATGCGCGCGCCGTTATCGCCGCGGCCGATAAGCGTAGCGGATTTGCTTCGTTGACCCGTGCGCGCGAGCGCCCCTAGATTTGCTGTCTCGACGGAATTCATGGAGTCGTCATGACACGCGCATCGTTTTTCGGCCGGCATTCGCTCGCGGCCTTGCTGGCCGCCGCGCTCGCCGCCGCCTCGGTTTTCGCCGCGCCCGCGGCCCGCGCCGAAGGGCGCATCCGGATCGCCGAGCAATTCGGCATCGTCTATCTGCTGTTGAACGTCGCGCGCGACCAGCACCTGATCGAGCAGGCGGGGCGCGCCGAAGGCGTCGCGATCGACGTCGACTGGGTGAAGCTGTCGGGCGGCGCGGCGATCAACGACGCGCTCCTGTCCGGCTCGATCGACGTCGCGGGGGCGGGCGTCGGGCCGCTCCTGACGATCTGGGACCGCACGCGCGGCCGGCAGAACGTGAAGGGCGTCGCGTCGCTCGGCAACCTGCCGTACTACCTCGTCAGCAACAATCCGCGCGTGAAGACGATCGCCGATTTCACCGAGCGCGACCGCATCGCGGTGCCCGCGGTGACCGTGTCGGTGCAGTCGCGCGTGCTGCAGTTCGCGGCCGCGCGGCGCTGGGGCGATCGCGCGTACGATCGGCTCGACAAGCTCACGCAGGCAGTCCCGCATCCGGACGCGGCGGCCGCGGTCATCGCGGGCGGCACCGAGCTCACCGCGCACTTCGGCAATCCGCCGTTCCAGGAGCTGGAGCTTGCAGGCAATCCGAACGCGCACGTCGTGCTGAGCTCGTACGACGTGCTCGGCGGGCCGAGTTCGTCGACGGTGCTGTATTCGACCGAGAAATTCCGCCGCGACAATCCGAAGACATACCGCGCGTTCGTGGCCGCGCTCGAGCAGGCCGCGCGCTACGTGCACGCGAATCCGGACGGTGCGGTCGACGCATATCTGCGCGTGAACCGCTCGAAGGCCGATCGCACGCTGCTGCTGAAGATCGTCAGGGATCCGCAGGTGCAGTTCAAGATCGCGCCGCAGAACACGTTCGCCCTCGCGCAGTTTATGCATCGCGTCGGCGCGATCCGCAACGAGCCGAAGACCTGGCGCGATTATTTCTTCGACGATCCCGCGACCGCGCAGGGCAGTTAGCGGCGGACGCCGCAGCTCGAGCGTGTCGCGCGAGAGGGCGCGCGCGACACGGCGCGCGCTCGTGCAGCCGGCGAAGCGCGTCAATGCGACGCACGCGATATCGATATCGAAAATGCTTCGTTGTGCGCAGCGCCCACGAGCCTTAATCTGAACGTGTAGTTCGTGTGACACCTCCTTGACTGGGATTCTCGCCCGCTTCGCAGCGGGCATTTTTTTTGATCGTCCCGGCGGGACTCGATGGAGTGCGACGCATGGCGGCAGAACCGTCAACCCTGTTTGCGAATCCGGCCGACGCGGCGAGCGGGCGGGCGACGAGCGGCAAGCTGCTCGCCGTCGATCGTGTGACGCTCGAATACCGCAGCCGCGAGCGCGTCGTGCGCGCGACGCAGCAGGTGAGCTTCGACGTCTACGGCGCGGATCGCTTCGTGCTGCTGGGGCCGTCCGGTTGCGGCAAGTCGACGTTGCTGAAGGCGATCGCGGGCTTCGTCGCGCCCGTCGAGGGCGCGATCACGCTCGCGGGCGAACCGGTGCGCGGCCCGGGCGCCGACCGCATCGTCGTGTTCCAGGAGTTCGATCAATTGCCGCCGTGGAAGACGGTGCTCGAGAACGTCGCGTTTCCGCTGCGCGCGGCGAAGAAGCTGCCGCGCGCCGAGGCCGCGGCGCGCGCACGTTCGGCGCTCGGCAAGGTGGGCCTGAGCGCGTTCGCCGATGCGTATCCGCACACGCTGTCGGGCGGGATGAAGCAGCGCGTCGCGATCGCACGCGCGCTCGCGATGGAGCCGCGCGTGCTGCTGATGGACGAGCCGTTCGCCGCGCTCGACGCGCTTACGCGCCGGCGGATGCAGCACGAACTGCTGCGGCTGTGGGACGACGCGCGCTTCACGCTGCTGTTCGTCACGCATTCGATCGAAGAGGCGCTCGTGATCGGCAACCGGATTCTGCTGCTGTCTCCTCATCCTGGACGCGTGCGCGCGGAGCTCAACAGTCATCATTTCGACGAAGGCAGCGTCGGGCGCGCGGATTTTCAGCGGACGGCGGACCGAATCCATCGGCTGTTGTTCGACGAGCATGGAGCGCACGCATGAGCACGAATACGGGCGTGCGGATCGCGCCGCCCGTGCGCGACGAGTATGAGATCGCGCTCGCGCCGACTGCGCCGGCTGGCGCCGTGTCGGCGGTCTATCCGTCCGCCGTCGCCGAGCGTGACATCGGCTCCGCGCCGCTCGCGCGGCCGTCGGCGTTCGCTCGTCTGCGCGACGCGGAATGGCTGCGCAAGACGCTGATCGCGCTCGTGCTGATCGCCGGATGGGAATTCGCCGCGCGCGCGATCGACAACGATCTGCTGCTGCCGACCTTCAGCGCGACCGCGCTTGCCTTCGCGCAGGGCATCGCGAACGGCGAACTGCCGGCGAAGATCGCGGTGTCGCTGTCGGTGCTGCTGCGCGGCTATGCGCTCGGCGTTGCTTGCGCGTTCGCGCTGACCACCCTGGCGGCGACGACGCGCGTCGGCCGCGATCTGCTGACGATGCTGACCGCGATGTTCAATCCGCTGCCGTCGATCGCGCTGCTGCCGCTCGCCTTGCTGTGGTTCGGCCTCGGCACGGGCAGCCTGCTGTTCGTGCTCGTGCACGCGGTGCTCTGGCCGCTCGCGCTGAACACGTTCTCGGGTTTTCAGGCGGTGCCCGCGACGCTCAGGATGGTCGGCCGCAATTACGGGCTGACGGGCTTGCGTCACGTCGTCGCGATCCTGATTCCGGCCGCGCTGCCGTCGATCCTCGCGGGCTTGCGAGTCGGCTGGGCGTTCGCGTGGCGCACGCTGATCGCGGCCGAGCTCGTGTTCGGCGCGAGCGCGGGCGGCGGCGGGCTCGGCTGGTACATCTTCCAGAATCGCAACGAGCTCTATACGGACCGCGTGTTCGCGGGGCTCGCCGCGGTGATCGTGATCGGACTGATCGTCGAGCACGGCGTGTTCGACGCGCTTGAGCGCGTGAGCGTCAAGCGCTGGGGCGCGCAACATTGAGCGCCGCGCGCATTTGCTTCGCGCATCCGCACGCAATAGCAAGAAAACTGCTGATGTCAGCAGCATTTCTTGGTTCGAAAACGGTGCATGCACTGATACGGTGACGGACTCGCAGCGCTGCACGCTGCGTCGCTCATCCGGCCGGACGCGTCGCGCGCCGGCTTCACGACAAAACATGAGATCAAGAGATCGCCAATGAAACTCAAGCCTCTCGCTACCTGGCTCATCGGTTTTTCGCTCGTCGCCGCGCATGCGGCCGCGCACGCGGACCGCCTCGACGACATCAAGAAAGCGGGCGTGCTGCGCGTCGCGACGTTCGACAGCAATCCGCCGTTCGGCTTCGTCGATCCGAAGACGAACCGCATCGTCGGCCTCGACGTCGACTACGCGCAGGCGCTCGCCGACAAGCTCGGCGTCAAGCTGAAGCTGCAGCCGACCAATCCCGCGAACCGCATTCCGTTCCTGACGTCGGGCAAGGTCGACCTCGTGCTCGCGAACTTCACGATCACCGACGAGCGTGCGAAGCAGGTCGACTTCAGCACGCCGTACTTCGCGTCGGGCCAGCAGTTCCTCGCGAAGAAGGGCATCCTGAAATCGGCCGACCAGTTGAACGGCATGCGCATCGGCGCGGACAAGGGCACGACGAACGAGGTCACGCTGCGCGACAAGTATCCGAAGGCGACGATCGTCGCATACGACGACACGCCGTTCGCGTTTGCCGCGCTGCGCGCGGGCAACGTGCAGGCGATCACGCAGGACGGCCCGAAGCTGATCGGCCTGCTCGCGAACGTGCCGGACAAGCAGAACTACGAGATCCCGGCGTTCACGATCTCGAACGACTACATGGGCGTCGGCGTGCCGAAGGGCGAGGCGCGGCTCGTCGCGTTCGTCGACGACACGCTGAAGGGCCTCGAGGCGGACGGCCGCGCGGGCAGGATCTACGACGCGTGGTTCGGGCCGGGCACGAAGACGCCGCTCACGCGGATCTTCAAGATCGGCGACAAGCGTTGAACGAGCGTTGAACAAGCGCTGAAGACGCGCGGCGATGCGCGGGCGTCGGGCGCGCGATCCGCGCTCGGCGCCCATGCGTGCGAGGTCGGGCGTGCGTACGACGCACGCATTCGATGTCGCGCAGAGGTCGGCACGGGCCGCATGCAGCCGCATGTGGCCCGCACTCGCTCCGGACGTGTGCCGCATGCGGGCGCGCAGGCCGACGCAACCCCGAGACGCAAACGCGGCCGCCGCACGGGCGGCCCCAAGCAGACAAGATGGACGCCTGGCTCGCTCCCAAGTACCTGATGTGGTTATGGCAGGGCTTCCTGCTGACGCTCGGCCTGTCGCTCGCGGCGGCCGTCGCGGCGACGTTCGCGGGCTTCGCGCTCGCGATCGCGCGTCATGCGAATCGCGCGTGGCCGAGGCGCGCGGCCGCCGCCTACGTCGTCGCGTTTCGCAACACGCCGCTCATCGTGCAGCTCCTGTTCTGGTATTTCGGCGTCGCGTCGCTGCTGCCGGAGCCCGTGATGGCGTGGCTCAACGCGCGTCACGCGATCGCGGTGGGCGGCGTCGAGCTGCGTTGGCCGTCGTTCGAATTCGTTGCCGGCTGGGTCGGCTTGAGCTGCTACACGAGCGCGTTCGTCGCCGAGGAGTTCCATGCGGGGCTGCGCGGCGTGCCGGCCGGCCAGTATCACGCGGCGAGCGCGCTCGGCCTCGCGCCGCTGCAGACGTTCCGCTTCGTCGTGCTGCCGCAGGCGGTGCGGATCGCGTTGCCGCCGCTGTTCGGCCAATACATGAACCTGATCAAGAACTCGTCGCTGACGATGGCGATCGGCGTCGCCGAGCTGTCGTACGCGTCGCGCCAGGTCGAGACCGAGACCTTCAGGACCTTCGCCGCGTTCGGCGTGTCGACCGTGCTGTACATCGCGGCAGTCGCGGTCGTCGAGGCGCTCGCGCAGTGGACGGTTCGGCGTCGCGATCGCACGTTCGCGGGGCGTTGACGATGGATCTGTCGATACTCGCGAACAACCTGCCGTACCTGCTCGTCGGCGCGTTTCCGGACGGCCCGCTCGGCGGCGCCGCGCTGTCGCTCGCGCTCGCGATCGCATCGGCGCTCGCGTCGGCGGCGCTGGGCGTCGCGGGCGGCGTCGCGCTCGCGCTCGCCACGGGCGCGCTGCGCGGCGCGCTCATCGTCGTGATCGGTTTTTTCCGTGCGATCCCGGTGCTGATGCTGATCTTCTGGACGTACTTCCTGCTGCCCGTGCTGCTGCACGCCGACGTGCCGGGGCTCGCGGCCGTCGTGTGCGCGCTGTCGCTCGTCGGCGGCGCGTATCTCGCGCATTCGGTGCACGCGGGAATTCGCGCGGCGGGCGCGGGGCAGTGGCAGGCGGGCCTGTCGCTCGGGCTCACGCGCTGGCAGACGGTGCGCTGCGTGCTGCTGCCGCAGGCGGTGAAGATCATGACGCCGTCGTTCGTCAACCAGTGGGTGTCGCTCGTGAAGGACACGTCGCTCGCGTATATCGTCGGCGTGCCGGAGCTGTCGTTCGTCGCGACGCAGGTCAACAATCGGCTGATGGTGTATCCCGCGCAGGTTTTTCTGTTCGTCGGCGTGATCTATCTGATTCTCTGCACCGCGCTCGACGTCGCGGCGACGTGGCTGCTCGCGCGCCATCGGCGCGGATCGCCGCAAGGCGGCGAGACGCCGAGCGCGGCGGCCGCGCAGACGGCGTCGAGCGGGCAGCGATAGCGCGATAGCGTCGTCCGGCGGAAGTCGTGCGGGTGCAGGACGTGTTCGTGCCGCGGGCAGCGTCTGCACGGGCGTCTCGGCGCATCGCCGTATCGAGAGCGATGCGCGCGGCGGATTGCGCGACGGCGCACGCATCTGCCGAAGACGACGCGGCCGTTCGAATCTCCGACGAACCGAAGCCTAGCGCGCCGACGCGCGCGGCTCGTGCGTTACCGCATCGTCACGACGACGCGTAGTGCGTGTTGAAGATCGCGCGCAGCGTCGACGTATCGGTCGCGAACTCGGCCCACAGCGGCGCGTCGATCTGCGCGAAGCCGAGCGGCCGCGCGCCGCTCGACGCGAGCCGGAAGCACGCTTCGCTCGCGATGCGCCGGAACGTGTCGAGCTGCATCGCCGACAGCGTGTTCTGCGCGTTGGCAAGCGCGACGAGCGGATCGACCGGCTGATCGTCGACGCGGACCTCGAAATGCAGATGCGGGCCCGTCGCCGCGCCCGTCGAGCCGACCGCGCCGATCCGCTGTCCCTGCGCGACGCTCATCCCGGTTTCGAGCCCCGGCGCGAACGCCGACAGGTGCGCGTAGTAGGTCGACGTGCGGTCCGGATGATCGACCACGACGTACTTGCCGTAGCCGTCGGGATCGTAGCCGACGAACGACACGACGCCTGCCGCCGCTGCGCCGACGCGCGTGCCGGTCGGCGCGGCGAGGTCGACGCCCGTGTGCATTTGCAGGATGTGCGACAGCGGATGGATGCGCTCGCCGAAATACGAGCTGATTCGCGTGCTGACGACGGGCATCGTGAGCGCGGGCGCGTCGAGCGGCTGGCCGTTGAAGGCGTAGTACGCGCCGCCCGCCGCGCCCGGCGGCTTGAACCAGATCGCGCCGAACTTGCGGCCCGCGACGCGCAGCTCGAGCGCGGTCACGCGCGGCTTGCCCGATGCAGAGTCGAATGCGATCCGGTAGCGATCGCCCGGCTGCGCGTCCGCGTGCGAATGCACGCGGTCGGAGATCAGGTCGCCGATCTGGATTCGCACTTCGGGCGGGATGTCGATCTGATTGAGCGTGTCGGCAAGCGTCTGCTCGATCGCTCCCGAGCGCACGCCGCTGTCGGTCGGCGCGAGCACCGAATCCGCGAGCGAGAACGCGCGGCCGTCGTAGCCGAGCAGTTCGTTGCGATGCTCGGCGAGCGAGGCGAACAGGCCGGGCCGCGTCAGGCCCGGCGTCGCGTCGGCGCCCGCCGGATCGGTTCGATCGGCGTGTGCCTGCAGCGGATCGGCGTGCGGCGCCTGCTCGGCGATCATGCGCTCGAGTTCGTTTGTGACGAAGCGTTGCGCGCTCGGAAACGGCGCGTCGGCGAGCACGCGCTGCGGCGTGCGTGCCGCGTTCGCGCTCGACGCATCAGGCGATTTCGACACGGCGGGCAGCGCCGCGAGGCCGAATGCGATCAGCGCGGCGAGCGTGCTCGCCGCGGGCAGCTTGCGTTTGAACGACCGGGCGGAGGCGGCTTGAGCCGGCGATCCGGCGACGGACGCGGGATCGCCGGAAGAAACGGAAACGGTATGCGCGAATGGCTTGGCCAACGGTGTCCACATCCTTGAAAAAGGCGGTTCGAAACAAAAGGGTGTGGGCGGGCGGCTGCGGAAAGGCTCGCGTCGGAGCGGGCGGCAGCGCCTGGGCGTTCAACGCAGCGGGGCGCGATCACGACCGGACCGCGCCCCGCTGCGCACCGCTCGGCCCAACGACGCGGACGATGTCCGCTCCGAACGGCGATTCGGCTCTCGAGGGTTCAAACCCATATGATGAATCGACGCCAACTTAAGTGACCGCGTGGCGCGCGCAATTGTTCCGCACGTTTGACGATTTTATGTAGGGGCGGATGGTTGGCGCGTTCAGTGCGCGATTGCGCGCGCCGGCGCGCGTGACGTGCAATCTTGGGCGCGCCGCAGCGCGGGCGACGCGCGCAGCGCATCGACGCCCGCGTCGAGCATCGCTTCGGCATCGCCCCAGCGGTCGCCGCGCAGCCGCGTCGTCCAGATCATCGAGCCGAAGATGCCTTCGAGCAGGGACAGGAAATGGACGCCCGCGAGATGCACGTCGAGCGACGCGTCGAGTTCGCCCGCGAGGACCGCGCGGCGCAGCAGCGCCTTCGTGATCCGCAGCGCCTGCAATTCGTAGAGCGCGCGGCGGCGCAGCAGCGGCGCGTTTTCTTCGCTCTGCTCACATTTCATGTAGAGGATTTCGAGCACGCGCTGCATCGAGCCGGGCTCGCCGCATTGATGCAGGTAATGCGACGCGGCGAGGCGCAGCGTCGCGAGCGCGGGGCGCTCGCCGGACAGCTCGAACCCCTCGACCGCGCGCGAGAACGCGCGGTCGCACATCGCGACGCACACTTCGATCTTGCCCTTGAAATGTCCGTAGACCGCGCCGCGCGACATGCCGGCCGCTTCCGCGATATCGGCCATCGCGGTCTGTCCGACGCCTTTTTCGAGCAGCACGAGCTCGGCGGCGTCGAGGATCCGGTTCTTCGTGTTCAACGATTCTTCGCGCGTCTTGCGGGCCATGTGGGTCGATTCTCCCTTTCGTTTGCTTGTCGCTTTATTACGACATGTTATCAAGCGACACTATTTAATCAGTCGTGACTGATTATAATCGATCGCCCTGACCGGCCCAAGTTCGTCCTGGGCCGAACGAATCGCGAGGAAAACAATGAACTACGAATGGGCACGCATGCGCCGCGTGTGGGCGGCGCTCGCCGTCGCGGCGTTCGCCGCCGCCGGCTGCGGCAAGCGCGACGGCGGCGACGAGGCGGCCGCGCCGCGCCAGGCGACCGTCGTCACGGCGAAGAAGGCGTCGGTGCCGCTCTCGGTCGAATTGCCGGGCCGGCTCGACGCCTACCGCCAAGCCGAGGTGCGCGCGCGGGTCGCGGGCATCGTGACCGCGCGCACGTACGAAGAAGGACAGGAAGTGAAGCGCGGCGCGGTGCTGTTCAAGATCGATCCCGCGCCGTTCAAGGCGGCGCGCGATGCGGCCGCGGGCGCGCTCGAGAAGGCGCAGGCCGCGTATCTCGCGGCGCTCGACAAGCGACGCCGCTATGACGAGCTCGTGCGCGACCGGGCGGTCAGCGAGCGCGACCACACCGAGGCGCTCGCCGACGAGCGGCAGGCCCGGGCGGCCGTCGCGACGGCGCGCGCAGAGCTCGCGCGGGCGCAACTGCAGCTCGACTACGCGACCGTCACCGCGCCGATCGACGGCCGCGCGCGCCGCGCGCTCGTCACCGAAGGCGCGCTCGTCGGCCAGGACCAGGCGACGCCGCTCACGACCGTCGAGCAGCTCGATCCGATCTACGTGAACTTCTCGCAGCCGGCCGCCGACGTCGAGTCGCTGCGGCGCGCGGTGAAGAGCGGCCGCGCGGCGGGCATCGCGCAGCAGGACGTCGAGGTGACGCTCGTGCGCCCGGACGGCAGCACGTATGCGCGCAAGGGCAAGCTGCTGTTCGCGGATCTCGCGGTCGATCCGTCGACCGACACGGTCGCGATGCGCGCGCTCTTTCCGAATCCGGAGCGCGAGCTGCTGCCGGGCGCGTACGTGCGGATCACGCTCGATCGCGCGATCGCGCGCGACGCGTTCCTCGTGCCGCGCGACGCGCTCCTGCGCACCGCCGACAGCGCGACCGTCAAGGTCGTCGACAAGCACGGCAAGATTCGCGACGTGACGGTCGAGGCCTCGCAGATGAAAGGCCGCGACTGGATCGTCACGCGCGGGCTTCACGGCGGCGAGCGCATCGTCGTCGTCGACGCCGCGCAATTCGAAGCAGGCGCGACCGTGAAGGCGCTCGAGCGCGGCGCGCCCGCGCAACCGGCCGCCGGGCCGGCCGCGGCCGCCGCGCCCGCGAAGCGCCAAACCTGACAAGCACAACTCGATCATGGCTCGTTTCTTCATCGATCGCCCGGTGTTCGCCTGGGTGATCTCGTTATTCATCATGCTGGGCGGCATCTTCGCGATTCGCGCGCTGCCCGTCGCGCAGTATCCGGACATCGCGCCGCCCGTCGTCAGCATCTACGCGACGTATCCGGGCGCGTCCGCGCAGGTCGTCGAGGAATCGGTCACGGCCGTGATCGAGCGCGAGATGAACGGCGTGCCCGGCCTCCTGTATACGTCGGCGACGAGCAGCGCCGGCCAGGCGTCGCTGTACCTGACGTTCAAGCAGGGCGTGAGCGCCGATCTCGCGGCCGTCGACGTGCAGAACCGGCTGAAGACCGTCGAGGCGCGGCTGCCCGAATCCGTGCGGCGCGACGGCATTTCGGTCGAGAAGGCGGCCGACAACATCCAGCTCGTCGTGTCGCTCACGTCGGAAGACGGACGGATGTCGGCCGTGCAGCTCGGCGAATACGCGTCGGCGAACGTCGTGCAGGCGCTGCGGCGCGTCGAAGGCGTCGGCAAGGTGCAGTTCTGGGGCGCCGAATACGCGATGCGGATCTGGCCGGACCCGGTCAAGATGGCGGCGCTCAATCTGACGGCATCCGACATCGCGACGGCCGTGCGCGCGCACAACGCGCGCGTGACGATCGGCGACATCGGCCGCAGCGCGGTGCCGGACAGCGCGCCGATCGCGGCGACCGTGCTCGCCGACGCACCGCTGTCGACGCCCGACGCGTTCGGCGCGATCGCGCTGCGCGCGCGCGCCGACGGCTCGACGCTCTATCTGCGCGACGTCGCGAAAATCGAGTTCGGCGGCAACGACTACAACTATCCGTCGTTCGTGAACGGCAAGACGGCGACCGGCATGGGCATCAAGCTCGCGGCGGGATCGAACGCGGTCGCGACCGAAAAGCGCGTGCGCGCGACGATGGACGCGCTGTCGAAGTTCTTCCCGGCGGGCGTCACGTACCAGATTCCGTACGAGACGTCGTCGTTCGTGCGCGTGTCGATGAGCAAGGTCGTGACGACGCTCGTCGAGGCGGGCGTGCTCGTGTTCGCGGTGATGTTCCTCTTCATGCAGAACTTCCGCGCGACGCTGATCCCGACGCTCGTCGTGCCCGTCGCGCTGCTCGGCACGTTCGGCGCGATGCTCGCCGCGGGCTTCTCGATCAACGTGCTGACGATGTTCGGGATGGTGCTCGCGATCGGCATCCTCGTCGATGATGCGATCGTCGTCGTCGAGAACGTCGAGCGGCTGATGGTCGAGGAGAAGCTGCCGCCGTACGAGGCGACCGTGAAGGCGATGAAGCAGATCAGCGGCGCGATCGTCGGGATCACCGTCGTGCTGACGTCGGTGTTCGTGCCGATGGCGTTCTTCGGCGGCGCGGTCGGCAACATCTACCGGCAGTTCGCGCTCGCGCTCGCGGTGTCGATCGGCTTCTCGGCGTTCCTCGCGCTGTCGCTCACGCCGGCGCTCTGCGCGACGCTGCTGAAACCCGTCGCCGGCGACCATCACGAGAAGGGCGGCTTCTTCGGCTGGTTCAACCGGTTCGTCGCGCGTGCGACGAACCGCTACGCAGCGCGCGTCGGCCAGGTGCTGAAGCGTCCGCTGCGCTGGCTCGCCGTGTACGGCGCGCTGACGGCGGGCGCCGTGCTGCTGCTCATGAAGCTGCCGACCGCGTTCCTGCCGGACGAGGACCAGGGCAACTTCATGGTGATGGTGATCCGCCCGCAGGGCACGCCGCTCGCGGAGACGATGCAGAGCGTGCGGCGCGTCGAGGAATACGTGCGCAAGAAGGAGCCGAGCGCGTACACGTTCGCGCTCGGCGGCTTCAACCTGTACGGCGAAGGGCCGAACGGCGGGATGATCTTCGTCACGCTGAAGGACTGGAAGGAGCGCAAGCGCGCGCACGACCAGGTGCAGGCGATCGTCGCGCGGATCAACGAGCACTTCGCGGGCACGCCGAACACGACGGTGTTCGCGATGAATTCGCCCGCGTTGCCCGATCTCGGCTCGACGGGCGGCTTCGACTTCCGTCTGCAGGATCGCGGCGGGCTCGGCTACGCGGCGCTCGTCGCCGCGCGCGAGAAGCTGCTCGCCGAGGGGCACGGGAACGCCGTGCTGACCGATCTGATGTTCGCCGGCACGCAGGACGCGCCGCAGCTCAAGCTCGACATCGATCGCGCGAAGGCGTCGGCGCTCGGCGTGTCGATGGACGAGATCAACGCGACGCTCGCGGTGATGTTCGGCTCCGAGTACATCGGCGACTTCATGCACGGCGCGCAGGTGCGCCGCGTGATCGTGCAGGCGGACGGGCGGCACCGGCTCGATCCCGATGACGTGACGAAGCTGCGCGTGCGCAATTCGAAGGGCGAGATGGTGCCGCTGTCCGCGTTCGCGACGCTGCACTGGACGATGGGCCCGCCGCAGTTGACGCGCTACAACGGCTTCCCGTCGTTCACGATCAACGGCTCGGCCGCGGCGGGACACAGCAGCGGCGAGGCGATGGCGGCGATCGAGCGGATCGCCTCGACGCTGCCGGCGGGCGTCGGCTATGCGTGGTCCGGGCAGTCGTACGAAGAACGGCTGTCGGGCGCGCAGGCGCCGATGCTGTTCGCGCTGTCGGTGCTCGTCGTGTTTCTCGCGCTCGCGGCGCTGTACGAGAGCTGGTCGATTCCGTTCGCGGTGATGCTCGTCGTGCCGCTCGGCGTGATCGGCGCGGTGGCGGGCGTCACGCTGCGCGGGATGCCCAACGATATTTACTTCAAGGTGGGACTGATCGCGACGATCGGGTTGTCGGCGAAGAACGCGATCCTGATCGTCGAGGTCGCGAAGGATCTGGTTGCGCAACGGATGTCGCTTGCCGACGCGGCGCTCGAAGCCGCGCGGCTGCGGCTGCGGCCGATCGTGATGACGTCGCTCGCGTTCGGCGTCGGCGTGCTGCCGCTCGCGTTCGCGACGGGCGCCGCGTCCGGCGCGCAGGTCGCGATCGGCACGGGCGTGCTCGGCGGCGTGATCAGCGCGACGCTGTTCGCGATCTTCCTCGTCCCGCTCTTTTTCGTGTGCGTCGGCCGCGTGTTCGACGTCGGCTCGCGCCAGCGCGGCAGCGCGCACGCGGCACTGGAGACCAAGTGATGATGAAACGCCTGTCCTTGCAGGGCGAGCGATGCCGCCTGCGACAGCCGGATGCGCGGCGGGCGTGGCCGATCGCGCTCGCGGCGGCGCTCGTCGCGGGCTGCACGCTCGCGCCGCGCTACGAGCGGCCGGCGGCGCCCGTGCCCGCGAGCTACGCGCACACTGCGGCGGGCGCGTCGCGGGGCGCGGACGCGACGGCTTCGGCCGCCGCGGCATCGGATGCCGCAGCTTCGGCTGCCGTGGCGTCGGATGCCGCTGCAGCCGACCGCGGCGTGCGGGCTACGCGCGATGTCGGCGATGCGCGCGAAGCGGCCGACACGCACGACACGCGCCTCGACGACTGGCGTGTGTACTTCACCGATCCGTCGCTGCGCGCGCTGATCGACGCGGCGCTCGCGAACAACCGCGATCTGCGGATCGCGACGTTGCGCATTCAGGAAGCACGCGGCCTTTACGGCGTCGCGCGCGCGGACCGGCTGCCGTCGATCGACGGCAATCTCGGCTACGAGCGCACGCGCCAGTACGACCCGGTGCTGCGCGAGAGCGCGACGAGCACGCTGTATCGCGCGGGCGTCGGCGTGAGCGCGTTCGAGATCGATCTGTTCGGCCGCGTGAAGAGCCTGTCCGACGCGGCGCTCGCCGAATACTTCGCGACGGCCGAAGGGCAGCGCGCGGCGCGCATCAGCCTGATTGCCGAAGTCGCATCCGCGTACGTGACCGAACGCGCGCTCGTCGATCAGTTGAAGCTCGCCGAGCGCACGCTCGCCGCACGCGACGCGACGTATGCGCTGACGCAGCGCCGCTATGCGGCCGGCACCAGCACGGCGATCGAACTGCGCACGGCCGAGATGCTCGTCGCGTCGGCGCGCGCGTCGAAGGCGGCGCTCGAACGCGAGCACACGCAGGCGACGAGCGCGCTGAAACTGCTCGCGGGCGACTTCGGGACGACGCTGCCCGCCGATGCGCCCGCGCTCGACGAACTCGCGGTCGCGGCGGTGTCGCCGGGGTTGTCGTCGGCTCTGCTCGAGCAGCGGCCGGACATCCGGCAGGCCGAGCAGCGGCTCGTCGCGGCGAATGCGAACATCGGCGCCGCGCGCGCCGCGTTCTTTCCGCGCATCGCGCTCACGACGGAGATCGGTTCGGTCAGCGACGCGTTCTCGGGACTCTTCTCGGGCGGCGCGAGCGTGTGGACGTTCGCGCCGCGGCTCACGCTGCCGATCTTCGCGGGCGGGCGCAATCGCGCGAACCTCGACGTCGCCGCCGCGCGCAAGCACATCGCGGTCGCCGAATACGAGAAAACGATCCAGACCGCGTTCCGCGAAGTCGCCGACGCGCTCGCGGCCCGCGATCAGATCGACGCGCAACTCGACGCGCAGCAGGCGGTCTACGGCGCGGACGCCGAACGGTTGAGGCTCGCGGAGCGGCGCTACGGCAGCGGCGTCGCGAGCTATCTCGAACTGCTCGACGCGCAGCGCAGCACATTCGAGTCCGGGCAGGAACTGATTCGCCTGAAGCAGTTGCGGCTCACGAACGCGATCACGCTGTATCGCGCGCTCGGCGGAGGGTGGTCGCGGGCCGCGTGCGGCGGCGGCGACGCCTGCGCCTGCGCCTGCGCGTGAGCGTGAGCGTGAGCGTGAGCGGGCGGCGCACGCCTGTTCGCTTCGATACGCATTATTGCCGGGGCCGGTAGGGCGGCGCGCGCGTCGTCGTCCACGCGCAATGACGAATCGGCCGGCCGACGCCGCTTCAACTGCGGCCGGTCGGGCCGCCCGGAAGAACGGATTCGATTGGGCGATTCGCCGATTCGATGTGTCATGCGCCGATGCGCAATGGACGCGAGCGCGTCGCGTTCGCCGAACCGGCCGTGAAGCGTCGCCGCAACGCGGCGCGCATCGCTTCGCGTCCGCGCCACGGTTCCGTTGCGCCGATTTCCGTTGCGCCGATTTCCGTTGCGCCGATTTCCGTTGCGCCGATTTCCGTTGCGCCGATTTCCATTGCGCCGATTTCCATTGCGCCGATGACGATCCCCGAGGTGCGATGCCCGTCGTCCAGCGGCCCCGACCTCTCCATAGTGCCCGCTGGACCCGCGCTCGCGAGCCGCCGCGGGTTGCGCGGCGCAAATCATCAATAAATCGCGCGACACACGCACACGCGAACGAGTCGCATCTCCGCCGCCCGGCATCGACGGAAAGCGCCCGACGCATTCTCGTGGAGATCGATCCGCCCACATCGTTTCCTGCGGCACTCGCGACGTCGCTCGAATGCTCCAATGCACGCAAGCAGACCGCCCGGCGCCGTCGAGCGTGATCGTGCCGGCAAGCAGCCATCTCACAGACAAGCGTAGCGATCGAGTCGATTCGACGACCGCCGACGCCGCGCCGACCAATCACATTCGCCGGCCATCGAGGCTGCTCGGTTCGAACAGCAGGCGAGGGCAGTGCCCGACCGAATCCGCCGGCCTTTTTGATCGATGTCCATCTGCAAACGTTTCCCCGCGCTCATTTCCATTCAGCAAACGATTGCGTGTACATAAAATCGAGAATTTCCTTATCCCATAAATATGAGTTTGCATTCAAATTGTCAAATAAATTCAAATTCATTAGTATTCGCACGATTGCATGAGATGGAAATGTGTGAATTGAACGATTGCATGGGATCGCAAACGATTGCGCCATAAGTCAATAATGAGATTGATATCTCAAAATGATATGAAAGGAATATTCGATGTTGCAATTTGACAACCATTGCTGAAATGTCAGGAAAAAGTCATATTTTTCGACACTTCGCGGGGACATCGTGAACTGCTTGCCGCAGCAGGCGAGGCAGGCCGATATGAAAGATTTTTTTAATAAAAACAATGGATTGAATTCAATCCGGCAAATGCATTGTGCGCCGCAAAATGCGGAAAACCGCTCTGTCGGCGAACTGTTCGGAAGCGGATGGAAAATAAAATGTAAAGCAATTATCTGACAATGCTTTACAAAATGCTTTCCGATTCATCTTGATAATGCGGTCCGTCGCGACGAACCAAGACCAACGCATTGCGATGCATTTCCACGCATTGCGAATACGTCCGACAAATCGTCAAAACTCCATTGTCACGTTACGGAATTAGCCATGAAAAAAGCACTCCTGTCCGCCGCCGTCGTCGCCTGCGCCGCATTGTCCACGTCGGCGTTCGCCGCCGGCACCGGCACCATCAACTTCACGGGCGAGATCGTCGCGGGCGCATGCGGCATCGACGCGGGTTCGGTGGACCAGACCGTGCGTCTCGGCTTCGTCCCGGCGAACGCGTTCAAGGCCGCCGGCGACAAGTCGACCCCGCAGAACTTCGACATCAAGCTGGTCGATTGCGACACGAGCGTCGCGCAGAACGCGTACTTCACGTTCACGGGCACGTCGAACGCAACGCAGCCGAAGCTGATCGCGACGGTCGGCTCGGCGAAGAACGTCGGCATCCGCCTGCAATCGGCGTCGGGCGAATACCTCGACAACGGCGCGGAGCAGAAGGGCCCGGTCGTGCTGAGCAGCGGCACGAGCGTCGCGCGCTTCGCCGCGATGTACGAATCGACCGCCGCGGGCGTCACGCCGGGCACGGCCGACGGCGTCGCGAACTTCACGGTCCGCTACCAGTAAGCCGGCGCGGCGCGTCGAGCCGCATCGCGAGGGAAGGGCGCGCGCCCTTTCTTCGCGCGATTCCTTTCGCTTTCCCGTTTTTTCCGCGATCCCTATTCCGTTTCAGTCAGTCGGCGTGCGAATCAGACTTTCCTTCTTCTGCGTGTCCATGCTGGTCGCCGGCAGCCATGCCCAGGCGACGGAGTTCAATTCGTCGTTCCTGAGCATCGACGGCGCGAACGACGTCGACCTGTCGCAGTTCTCGCAGGCGGACTTCACGCTGCCGGGCACGTATCTGCTCGACGTGCAGGTCAACGACGTGTTCTACGGTCTCCAGCAGGTCGAATTCGTCGCGCAGCACGAAGGGCAAGGCGCGCGCGCGTGCATCACGCCCGAACTCGTCGCGCAGTTCGGCCTGAAGAAGTCGCTCGTCGCCGGCATGCCGCGTTTCATGGGCGGCCGCTGCGCGGATCTCGCCGCGATCGAAGGCGTGACGATCCGCTATCAGAAGGGCGAAGGGCGCCTGAAGATCACGATTCCGCAAGCCGCGCTCGAATTCACCGACGCGTCGTACCTGCCGCCCGAGCGCTGGAGCGAAGGCGTCGACGGCGCGATGCTCGACTATCGCGTGCTCGCGAACGCGAATCACGCGTTCGGCGGCGGCGCGCAGCAGAACAACTCGGTGCAGGCGTACGGCACGATCGGCGCGAACTGGGGCGCGTGGCGCTTTCGCGGCGACTATCAGGCGCAGACGAACGCGGGCGGCCCCGCCTACGCGGATCGCACGTTCCGCTTCAACCAGCTCTATGCGTATCGCGCGCTGCCGTCGCTGCAGTCGACGCTGTCGTTCGGCGAGATCTACGTCGATTCGGACATCTTCAGCACGTTCTCGATGTCGGGCGTCGCGCTCAAGAGCGACGACCGGATGCTGCCGCCGTCGATGCGCGGCTACGCGCCGCTCGTCGCGGGCGTCGCGCGCACGAACGCAGTCGTCAAGGTGATGCAGGACGGCCGCGTGCTGTACATGACGAAGGTGTCGCCCGGCGCGTTCGCGCTGTCGAATCTCAACACGAGCGTGCAGGGCACGCTCGATGTCGTCGTCGAGGAAGAGGACGGCTCCGTCCAGCGCTTCCAGGTCGCGACCGCATCGGTGCCGTTTCTCGCGCGCGAAGGCCAGTTGCGCTACAAGACCGCGATCGGCAAGCCGCGCACGTTCGGCGGCGCGGGCATCACGCCGTGGTTCGGCTTCGCCGAGGCCGCGTACGGGCTGCCGTTCGACGTGACCGTGTACGGCGGCCTCATCGCGGCGTCCGGCTATACGTCGGTCGCGTTCGGCATCGGCCGCGATTTCGGCCGCTTCGGCGCGCTGTCGGCGGACATCACGCACGCGCGCGCGACGCTCTGGTGGAACGGCCAGACGAAGCAGGGCAACTCGTATCGCATCAACTATTCGAAGCACTTCGACGCGCTCGACGCCGACGTGCGCTTCTTCGGCTATCGCTTCTCGGAGCGCGACTACACGAATTTCCAGCAGTTCTCGGGCGACCCGACCGCGTCCGGCCTCGCGAACGGCAAGCAGCGCTATTCGGCGATGCTGTCCAAGCGCTTCGGCGATACGTCGACCTATTTCTCGTACGACCAGACGACCTACTGGTCGCGTCCGTCCGATCAGCGGATCGGCGTGACGCTCACGCGCGCGTTCTCGCTCGGCGGGCTGAAGAGCGTGAACATGAGCTTCTCCGCGTTCCGCACGCAAGGCGTGGGCGGCGGCGGCAACCAGGTGTCGCTGACGGCGACGCTGCCGCTCGGCGAGCGCCAGACGCTCACGTCGAGCGTGTCGACGGGCCAGGGCGGCACGAGCGTGAACGCGGGCTACATCTACGACGGCATGAACGGCCGCACCTATCAGGTGTACGGCGGCACGACCGACGGCCGCGCGTCCGCGAACGCGAGCTTCCGCCAGCGCACGCCGTCTTACCAGTTGACCGCGCAGGCGTCGACGGTCGCGAACGCGTACGCGGCGGCGTCGCTCGAAGTCGACGGCTCGTTCGTCGCGACGCGCTACGGCGTGACCGCGCACGCGAACGGCAACGCGGGCGACACGCGTCTGCTCGTATCGACCGACGGCGTGCCCGGCGTGCCGCTCGCCGGCTCGTATGCACGCACCGACTCGCGCGGCTACGCGGTGATCGACGGCGTGTCGCCGTACAACGTATACGACGCGACCGTGAGCGTCGACAAGCTCGGCCTCGACACCGAAGTGACGAACCCGATCCAGCGCACCGTGCTGACGGACGGCGCGATCGGCTACATCAAGTTCAACGCGGCGCGCGGGCGCAACGTGTTCGTCACGCTGACGGGCGACGACGGCGCGCCGGTGCCGTTCGGCGCGTCGGTGCAGGACGCCGAGACCGGCAAGGAGCTCGGCATCGTCGGAGAGGCGGGCGCCGCGTACCTGACGCAGGTGCAGCCGCGCGCGAAGCTCGTCGTGCGCGCCGGCGCGAAGACGATCTGCACGCCCGCCGCGCTCCCCGACACGTTGCAGCTCGACGGCACGCCCGTGCCCGTCGGCTGCGAATCCGCGACGCAGCACGCGTCGCGCTGACCGACCTGACTGACCTGACCGACTCGACCCGATGATGAACATGACCACACGATGCTTTTCCGCTTCGAACGCACGGCGCATGGCCGCCGCGCTCCTCGCCGCGCTCGCGGTCGCCGCGCATGCGGCGATCGTGCCGGACCGCACCCGCGTGATCCTCAACGAAGGCGAGCAGGCCGCGATCGTGACGATCTCGAACAAGAGCGATGCGTATCCGTATCTCGTGCAGTCGTGGCTCGAAGACGAGCACGGCAACAAGATCACGACGCCGCTGATGGTCGTGCCGCCGCTGCAGCGCGTCGAGCCGAGCGAGCGCAACGTGCTGCGGATCGCGCGGATGCCGGGCGCCGCGCTGCCGGCCGACCGCGAATCGGTGTTCTATCTGAACATCCGCGAGGTGCCGCCGAAGACCGACACGCCGAACGCGCTGCAGATCGCGCTGCACACGCAGATGAAGCTGTTCTACCGGCCGGCGGGCGTCCAGCCCGCGCGCGACGAGGACCCGACGCTGCCGATGGCGTTGCGCGTCGATCCGGCCGCGCACCAGCTCGTGTTCGACAACCCGACGCCGTACCACATCACGGTCGTCGCGCTCGCGGCGGGCGCGAACAAGACGCCGCTGCCGCTCGATCCGGTGATGGTGAATCCGAAGGGCGCGGCGAGCGTGCCGTTCTCGGCGTCGACGGGCGGCGGTCTTCACGTCACGCACGTCGACGACTACGGCGGCCAGGTGACGGTCGAGTACGCGTGCGACGGCAATGCGTGCCGGAGCGTGAAGCGATGAGCCCGTTCACTCGCTTCGTGCCGCGACGCATGCCCGGCTGGCTCGCGTGGGCCTGCGCGGCGCTCCTCGTCGCGCTCGCTCAGCCCGCGTGGGCGGTGCGCTGCCTGACGAACAGCGGCCAGACATCGCTCACCGAGCCGATCGGCAACGTCGCGTCGTATCCGACCGACGCGCCCGACGGCTACGTGATCTGGATTTCGTCGCCGCGCACGACGGACGGCTATTGCTACAAGGATCTCGGCGGCGCGGGCAATCTGAACATTGTCGACAACATCTACTTCTACGCGAATCCGGACGGCAAGAACCCGGCCGCGTGGGGGCTCGAGATCGGCATCCGCTACCAGGGCGTCGACCACTTCGGCGCGGGCAGCCGTCCCGGCACCGGCGTGCCGACGGGCTTCGCCGTGCCGCCGTGCTCGCAGACGGACTTCAACGCGAAGCGGTGCCCGAAGATTCCGATCAGCATCACGTACCAGGTGGTCGTGCGCAAGAAGGGCACGTGGGTACAGCCGCCGAGCGATGTCTACACGGTGTTCCAGTTCGACGGCGAGAAAGGCCTGAACAACACGAATCCGAGCTTCCAGTACCGGCTGAGCGGCCTGCAGAACCTGAAGCCGACGCCGTGCATGGTCGACGTGACGGTGACGCCCGAGCCGGGGATCGTGAAGTTCGGGCAGATCCAGGCGTCCGGCAACGGCTTCTCTCCAGCGGTGCCGCGCAAGCCGTTCAGCCTCGCGCTGACGAAGAAATGCAGCATACCGGTGCGCGTCGACGGCTACTTCGAGACCTCGCAGACCGTGCGCAACGGCCTGCTCGTGCCGCAGAGCGACAGCAATTTCGGGATCGGCATCGAGGACAAGAACGGCAATGCGATTCCGTTCAACCAGCAGTTCGTGCTCACGCAGATGCCGGGGAACGTGTCGTATCAGAACGTCGTGTTCGATGCGGTGCTGAAGTCGTTCGGCGCGCCGAAGATCGGGCCGTTTACCGGGACGGCGACGATTCGGCTGTTCATCTACTGAGCACGCTCGACCGGCTTGCGCTTGCCGATTCGGCGGCGGCCGCCGCGCAGCACCGATGCCCGGGCGTCATGCGTTCGACACCGCAGGCTCGGGCTGGCGGCGCCAGAAGGTCCTGTACTCGTCGCAGGTATCGATGAGGCGCCGATGCGGGCCCGCCGCGACGAGCCGCCCGGCGGACAGGAACAGCACCTGGTCGGCCGCCTCGACGTTCGCGAGCCGATGGGTGATCAGCACGAGCGTCGTGCGCCTGCAAAGACGCTCGCGAAGCATCGCGATGCCGAGCGCGTCGCTTTGCGGATCGAGGCCCGACGTCGTTTCGTCGAGGACGATTGCGGGGACGCCGACGCCCATCAGCCTGACGAGCTCGACCTTCTGCACCTGGCCGCCCGACAGGCGAGCGCCGCCTTCGCCGACGTCGCCGTCGAGGTCGATGCGCCGCCCGTCCTTGTGGAACGCGAGGCGTTCGAGCAGTCGCGTCGCGTCGTCGTCGGTGAGCGTCGACGGGTAATAGCGGACGTTGTCCCGCAGCGATCGGTTGAAGAGCGCGACGTCCTGCGGAACGTAGAGCGCGAAGCCGCTGCGCGCAGTGTCGTCGACGCCGTACAGGTCGACGCCGTCGTATGCGACGACGCCGCCGTCGGGCGGCAGCAGCCCGGCGACGATCTTCGCGAGCGTGGATTTGCCCGAGCCGTTGTGTCCGACGATCGCCGTGTAGCTGCCCGCCGGCAGGTCGAACGACATCGGTTCGATCGCGAAGCGGTCCGCCCGGCGAAACGCAAGCCGGCGAACCGCGACGTGCGCGGCCGAGCCGCCCGGCTGCGGGCGGACAGCGTCGGCTGCGGTCGCCGGGGGCGCGATCTCGAGCGCTTCGCGCACGTTCGCGAGCGCCGCGCCAGCCTGGCGGAGCACGAATCCGTACGCGCCGAGCGGCAGCGCGAACTGCAGCACGTAGGTCTGCAGCAGCATGAAATCGCCGAGCGTGATCCGGCCGGCCGCGATGTCGCGCACGCACAGCACGAACATCGCCGCCATGCCGAACGCGATGATGCCGTACTGGTAGACGGCCGCGCGCGTGAGCAGCCACGACCGCCGCCAGCCGACGTCGAGCCGCGCGCCGGCTCTCGCCGCGACGTAGTCGATCTCCCGCTGCACCGCGCCGTTGTAGACGACGCGCGGCGCATTCGCGAGCACGTCGCCGAGCGCGGTCGACAGCGCGCCCGCGGCCTCGCTCGTCGCCGCCGCGCTCTTCTCGTATTGCTCGGCCGACAAGTGGGAGAACAGGAAATAGGCGGCCAGCACCGCGAACAGGATCGCGGCGTAGCGTAGCGGCACCAGCAGCGAAATCAGCACGAGCGCGATGGCGAGCTGGATCACGACGGGCGTGATCTTCCACAGCACGCCTTCGACGATCACCTGAAGACTGTACGGCAAGCGTTCGAGCAGACCCTGCACATAGCCGCTGTCGGAAGATGCGCGGCCGGCGAGCGCCGGGAGCTGCGCGTGCAGCGCGCGGCGCAGCAGCGCGTTCGACACGGCGTTGACGATCCGGCCGGTATACGCGAGCAGGACGATCGACGAGATCGCGGACGCGGACCACAGCACGGCGAACAGCACGATGTCGACGGACGCCTTCACGGCGTCGAAATGCGCATGCGACATCTCGTCGACCGCGAGCTTCAACGTGACCGGGCCGAGCAGCATGAAAGTCGATGTCAGCGCCTCGATCAGCACGCCGGCGACGATCAGCTTTCTCGCATTCGTTTCCTTGTCGAGCATCAGGCGGACGACGTCCGCCAACGAGCGTAGTGCGGCAAGCTTCATGTCGATTCGCAATCGTGCCGGAAAACCGGCGTTCGGGACGGGAGAAACGGCGTTTCGGCGCACGGCGGCGCGATCCGCCGCCGGAACGGATGCAATGGCGGGAGCGTCATGCGGGGCGCGGCAAAACGCTTCGTCAGCATGCCACAACGCGCCGGTTCGCGACGAAATTCTGCCAGGATGCGCAAAAAACCTCCACGCACCCGACGAGCGCGAGGCTGATCGCGGCCGCGTTCTGACCGACGCGCACCGCCTTCAGCGCGTGCTCGAGTTCGGTTTCGTCGATCTTGCCGCTTCGCATCAGCACGCCGTCGCGGATCAGTTCGCGAAATGCGTCGTAATGCGACACGATCCCTTTCACGAAGCCGATGCCGAACGATCCCTTGGTCCTTCGCCACAGCACGTCGACGGGAGTGTGCGCCGATGCGATCTCGCGCAGCACGATCCGGTCATTCCGGTGATCGAAGCTGTCGTAGCTCCGAAGGCCAAAGGTCGCCTCGACGACCGGTTGCGCGAGATAGGGGTTGAGCCGGCTCGTATACGCGGCGTCGGTGACGGGCGTCATGATCGACACGAACCGGTCGAGCACCGAGATCGACTCGCCGGACGGGGTGTCCGCGCGGAGATCCCGCGGCGTGCGGATGCGCGCCTGCCCGGCCGCCGCGCGCGGCGCGTGCGACGCGAACAGCTTCGACATCGTCTGCTGCGACACCGAAGTGTCCTGTCCGAACAGCCGTCTTCTCAGCGCGATCTTCGCCGCCATCAGCAGAATGCGCGGGATCGAGTCGTTGTGAAGCATCGCGAGCTTCTCCGCCGTGCGAAGGGCGAACGACCATCCTTTGCCGTGAAGCGCGTCGAGCACCGCGTTCGCGTCCGGCACCGCCTTGAACAGCAGATCGCCGCCCTGGCCTTCAAGCAGCACCGACGACGGGCCGATCGCGCCCGATACCGCCTTGTCGATGCCGAGAAACAGCATGTCCTGGCTCAGGCTGGCGGGCGGCGTCCGCACGATCCGTTCGGAGAACGGCAAATGACGATCGATGTCGATGCAGATGAGTTCCGCGCCGATCGAATCGGCCACGCGCGCGGCCATGTCGCGCTCGTAGAAGTCGGGCGACGACGTGGAGAACAGGTGGACGGCGGCGAGCGGCGCGTCTGCGCCGAGCGCCTTGCGCAGGAAGATCGCGCCCGCGGACGAGTCGACGCCGCCCGACAGCGCGGCGCATACGTTCGGATGGCTGCGTGCAATGCTCGAATAAACGTCGTCGAGCGCCGCCGCGCACGACGCGCGGACGTCGTCGACGGCGCCCGTGCGCGGAAGCCACGCGCGCTCGATCGTGCATTGCCCGTCGGCGTCGACGATGAGCGCGCATCCGGGCGGCACGGCGCGGACCGACGCGAAAGGCGTTTCGTCAAGCGGGCCGAACTGCGTGCACGCGAATTCGATCAGGTAGTTGAAGTTCCAGTCGATCGGCGCGCCGTCGAGCAGGTTCGCCGCCTGCGGATCGATGTCGACGCGGCCGTTTCCGGCCGTCCGGTAATAGAGCCGGACCGAATGCAGCGGGTCGGGCAGGAACAGCCGGCGACCGGTCGCCGCTTCGCCGAGCACGAGGATGTAGGCGCCCCAGACGCCGCGCGTGACGACGTCGCGCGCGTCGGTCAGCGTGCGGGCGCGCGCGAGCGCGCGATCGAGGCTCGAGTGCGCGTCGCGGAGGTACGCGCGGCCGCCGACTTCGAGCAACGTCACGCCGATCGGCCGATCGGGTCCGCTGTTGCAGGACAGCAGACCGCGATATCCGACCGCGTCCGTCCACGCGCGCCGTTCAAGCCGCCAGCCCGACCGGGGCGGCGCGTTCGTCAGGTCGAGGCGTTCGATAGATTTCGCCATAGCTCTTTTTCAGGTCCGGTTCGTCGCCGCACACGCGCCCGTCGACTTCGACCCAAGCATGGGCGATGAACGGCATCGGCCTCACGCCGATCACGAGTTGAGCAGGCACGTTCTCCCGCCTCAGATGCGCGGCGAGCGCGAGCGACATTTGCAGGCATGTGATGCGAAAGGGCGACCAGATCGACGCGCGCAGATAGCGCTCGACCGTTTGCGACGAGCCGTCGCCGTCCGTGGACGAGGCGTTCGCGGGACGGGCGTCGAGCCGCTCGAGCGCGGAAAGTGCGTGAAAACCGCGCATCTTGAGCGACGCCGCGCTGCGCACGATGCGCCAGAACGGCAGCCATTCGAAACGGGAAGCGTTCCGCTCGCCGAGCACCCGGCTTGCCCATACGCCCGACTCGAACGCGTCGAAGCGCCACGCGCGGTAATCGGCGATGCGGCTCCGGGCGGGCTCCGGCGATTCGGCGACGATGATCCGGTCGTCAATCAGCGGCTTCAATGCGCGCGATGTATCGACCGGCTTGAAATCCAGATAATGGTCGGCAAAAGCACTCGCGCATGCTTCGTCATAAAGGAAATATCGTGACCGCCGCATATCGAGCGCGACGATCGCCTGATCGAATACCGCGATATGGCAATGGCGGGCTAGCATCATGGTTGGTTTTCCGATGGGGCGAAATGCCCCATCGGCTTCACGAAACGCTAATTAATTGAATCCGAAGCGCGAAATGACGCGGGCGTCCGGGGTTTGGAAACCCGGCGTGCCGTGCGTCGAGGAAACCGCGTCCAGGCTGACGCCGTTGGAGCCCTGGATCGTGATGCGGAGAAGCTTCGCCAAAAGTCGAACCATTTTAATCTCCTAAAAAATATCGATTTCGCCGGATGCCTTTCATGATAGTAAGGTGCCCGGCGTTAGGTTTATAGCATCGCTTCTCAAGAAATTCAATCGGAATATTATTTTCTCCATGGAAGTAATTTTATATCCTTGAATTCGATAATTTATCTCGAACGGACGATTTATCTTTGTTGAAAAATGGAAATGCGGATTTGTCGGCTTAATTCCGGAATTTGGAAACAAAATAAAACTCGCATTGCTTATCGGCGATCGCAAGGCGCTCGACGTGCGCGGCGCGCATCTCGGCCCGTATTGCTATCCTGTCGCGATCGATCTGCTCGCGCGCGGGCGCGTCAGGTCGAAGGGAATCGTCACGCACGGCTTCTCGCTCGACGAATGGGACGACGCGATCCGGGGCGCGAATTCGCTCGACTCGATCAAGGTGCTGATGAAGCCGCGCCGCTGACCGCGCGCCGCTAACCGAATCGCGGAGGCGACATGGGATACGTGATTGGTGTCGACATCGGCACCCAGAGCACGAAGGCGGTCCTGGCCGGCGTGAACGGCGCGATCGTCGCGCAGCGCGCGGCGGCGTACCGGCCGGATACGCCGAAGCCGTTATGGGCCGAGCAGTGGCCGGCCGTGTGGTTCGACGCGGTGCGCGAGTGCATCGCGCGTTGCGTCGCCGATGCGCGCGCGGCGGGCGTGGACGCCGCGTCGATCGAGGCGCTCTGCGTGAGCAGCCTGTACGGGGGCTCGGGCATTCCCGTCGATCGCGAGATGCGGCCGCTCCATCCGTGCCTCATCTGGATGGACCGGCGCGCGACCGACGAAGTCGACTGGGTGCGCGCGAACGTCGACGTCGAGCGACTGTCCGCGATCACGGGCAACGGCGTCGACAGCTACTACGGCTATACGAAGATGCTGTGGCTGCGCGGCAAGCGGCCCGACGTGTGGGCGAACATCCGCTATTTCGTGCCGCCGAACGCGTACGTCGCGTATCTGCTGACGGGCGAGCTCGCGGTCGACCACAGCGCCGCGGGCAACATCGGCGGCGTGTACGACCTGGATCGCCGCGACTGGTCCGACGAAGCGCTCGACATGCTCGGCATCCCGGCGACGATGATGCCGGAGCGGCTCGTCGATTCCGACGCGGCAGTGGGCGGGCTCCTCGCGCAATGGGCGGACGCGCTCGGCCTGCCGGCCGGCACGCCCGTCATCGCGGGCGGCGTCGATGCGGCGGTCGCGACGTTCGCGGCGGGCGCGGCGCGGCGCGGCCAGCACGTCGCGATGATCGGCACGAGCATGTGCTGGGGCTACATCGCGGAGACGACCGACGCGCGGCACGGGCTCGTCAGCATGCCGCACGTGTTCGACGGCCGGCGCGATCTGTACGTGTTCGGCGGCGCGATCACGGCGGGCGCGTCGGTGTCGTGGTTTCGCGAGCAGTTCTGCCATGCGGAGGTCGAAGCCGCGCGCGCGACGCCCAACGGCGACGCGCATCGCCTGCTGGAGGCGGCCGCTGCGCAAGTGCCGGCGGGCAGCGACGGCGTGATGTTCCTGCCGTATCTGATGGGCGAGCGCAGCCCGGTGTGGGACGCGAAGGCGAGCGGCGCGTTCGTCGGTCTGTCGCTCTATCACACGCGCGCGCATCTGTATCGCGCGGTGCTCGAGGGCGTTACTTACGCGCTGCGGCACAACATCGCCGCGGGCGCGGCGGGCACGGGCGCGCTCGCGCTCGACGACCGGCTCGTCGTGGTCGGCGGCGCCGCACATTCGGATCTGTGGATGCAGAGCGTCGCCGACATCACCGGCTACCCCGTATGGACGATCGCCGAGGACGTCGAAGCCGCGATGGGCGCGGCGCTCCTCGCGGCGGTCGGCGCGGGGCTCGTGTCGCGCGACGCCGCGCGGCGAGGCTGGGTCACGCTCGCCGAGCGCGCGCGTCCCGATGCGCGGCGCGCGGCGCTCCACGACGCGCGCTTTTCGCTCTACGCCGGGCTCTATCCGGCGCTCCAACCCTTCATGCACGGACTGCAGACATCATGAGCGTCGCATTCGATTTCAACGGCCGATCGATCCTCGTGACGGGCGCATCGAGCAGGATCGGCCGCGCGGCTGCGGCGCGCGCGTCGCCCGCCTCCGCCGAGCCGAATGCGCTTCGCGCCGGTCAACGCAACCGCGCAACGACGCTCGCGAGCGCGGCCTCCGGCACCGTCAAAGGCGGCGGTCCGGGCGTCACGTCCGGCGCGGCGATCGCCATCGACGTCTGCGCGAACGCAACGATATCGAAGCCCCGCGCATACGCGGCGTCGGCCGCTTGCGCGAGCAACGCGCGATAGCCGGCCGCATCGCCCGCGTGAAAGCGCGCCCACGCACCCGGGACGATCCGCACCTCCACCCGCGCGCCCACGGCGCGCGCTTGCTCTTCGAACAACTGGCGCGTCGGCCGCTCGGTGCTCGCCGCCGCGCACAGCACGGCGACGCGCCGGCCGACCTGCGCGCACGCGCGGGCGAGCGCCGCGTCCGCGCGCACGATCGGCTTCGCATGCGCGGCGAGCGCGTCGACGCTCGGTCCGAGCGTCGAGCAATTGAGCAGCGCCGCATCGGCATCGCGCGCGAGCACGACGAGCGCCGCCCGGGTTTGCTCGGCAATCGGGGCGGGCAGCCCGGAACCGGCCGCTGCCGCGCGCTCCGCGGCGGCGAGCAGTTCGGGCCGCACGCAATGCGTGAGCGATCCGGGCGCGAGACCGAGCGCGGCGGCCGCGCACTCGAAGAGCGGCACGTTGCTGTCGGCGGTATGCAGGCAGGCGATGAGCGGCATCGAAAAAGGCGCGACGAGCGCCGTGGATGGGCGAAGGCTGCATCGTAGCGTCATCGTTTCATTGTCGACAACGATCGACCGGCGACATCCCGCAAAACGGCAAATCCCGCGAGATTATCAGGGTATAAATAAATCAGATTGAGAACGATTCGCGTTTACGTTAGATTGCCGTCATTGGGAAAACATCTGGAGAATCCATGGCGGAAGTGCTCGCTCGGCCGGCGCCGGCAAAACCGTTACCGATCCCCGATTCGAACGCCGCGCGCTCGCCGGGCCCGCGAGCGCCGTCGCGCACCGGCCTGCGCGCGGCGTCCGCTCCCGCGCACGGCGCGCTCGTCGACGTGCTCGTCGCGAACCGGCCGATGCTCGTGAAGCTCGCGCGCGGCTTCGTCGGCTGCGCGAGCCGGGCCGAGGACGTCGTGCACGACGTGTTCGTCAAGCTCGTCGATTTCCCGAACCAGGATGCGATCAGGCAGCCCGTCGCGTACGTGACGCGGATGGTGCGCAACGCGTCGATCGACGCGTGCCGCCGCCAGACGCTCGAGAACACCTATCACGCGGACGAGGACGACGGCCTCGACGTGCCGTCGCCGGAACTGTCGCCCGAGGCGGCGCTCGTCGTGCGCGACACGCTGCGCCACGTCTACGACGCGCTCGCGCAGCTGCCGGCGCGCAGCCGCGCCGCGTTCGAGATGGTGCGGCTGCGCGAGGAGACGCTGCAGAGCGCGGCGCGCGCGCTGAACGTGTCGCAGACGCTCGTGCATTTCATGGTCCGCGACGCCGAGCGGCACTGCGTCGCGTGCGTCGACGCAGCCGCGCGCGGGCTCGCGTGCCCAGTGTTCTGCGGCGGTCGCGCGCGCGGCCGGTAAAAAAATGCTTGCGCGATTCGTCTATCGAGTAGACGCGGCGCGCGCCGTGCGCCGCCTTCCCAACTTTTCTAGCGAGCTTCTTCGATCATGACGCAAGCCCAGCAACCCTCGAACCCGCCGGCCGGCGCGGCCGCCGACGCCGACGCCGACGACGTTGTCTACACGGTCGTCGTCAACGACGAAGAGCAGTATTCGATCTGGCCGACGTTCCGCGCGGTGCCGGCCGGCTGGCGCGAAACCGGCGTGCGCGGCCCGAAGGCCGACTGCCTCGCGCACATCGAGACCGTATGGACCGACATGCGTCCCGCGAGCCTGCGCCGCCATCTGGACGCGGCGAACGCGTCGTAATCCGGCGCGTATCGCGTCCGTATCGCAAGAGGATTCCCGGATGACTCAGCTTTCGATGCCGGCCGTTGCGGCCCGCCCGACGCTCGACGACCTGCGCGTCGAGCCTGGTTTGCCGAGCGTCGTGTCGCCGCGCGAGGGCGCGGACATCGCGCTCGACGCCGCCGCGCCGCTGTTGCGCGAGATCGCCGACGACGTCGTCGAGCGCGCGGGCGGCGTGCTTTTCACCGGCTTTCACGTCGCGTCGATCGAGACGTTCCAGCGCTTCGCGGCCGATTGCGGCGATCCGCTGATCGGCTACGAGTTCGCGTCGACGCCGCGCAGCCAGGTCGAGGGTGCGGTCTACACGTCGACCGAGTACCCGCCGCACCGCTCGATCCCGCTGCACAACGAGCAGTCGTACACGCGCGAGTGGCCGCTGCGGATCTGGTTCCACTGCGCGCTCGCCGCGCGCACGGGCGGCGCGACGCCGATCGCCGACAGCCGCGCGATCCATCGCGCGCTCGATCCGGCGCTCGTCGCGCGCTTCGCCGAGCGCGAGCTGCTGTATGTGCGCAACTTCGGGCAGGGACTCGATCTGCCGTGGCAGCAGGCGTTCGGCACCGACGATCCGCGCGAAGTCGAGCGGATCTGCGCGACGCGCGGGATCGACTGCGAATGGCGCGAAAGCGACGACGACGAACCGCTGCTGCGTACGCGCGAACGCTGCCAGGCGGTCGCGCGCCATCCGCGCACGGGCGAGCTCGTGTGGTTCAACCAGGCGCATCTCTTTCATCTGTCGGCGCTCGACGCGGACATGCAGGAAGCGCTCGTCGACGCGGTCGGCATCGAGAACGTGCCGCGCAACGCCTATTACGGCGACGGCGCGCCGCTCGAAGCCGACGCGCTCGCGGAGATCCGCGGCGTGCTCGACCGGCAGCGAATCGTGTTCCCGTGGCGGACGGGCGACGTGCTGATGCTCGACAACATGCTGACCGCGCACGCGCGCGATCCGTTCGAGGGGCCGCGCAAGGTGGTGGTCGCGATGGCGCAGAGCCATCGCGAAAAAGAAGGAAAGAAGGGCAGTTAGCGGATGAAGAAACGATGAAGAACGAAACGGTGGCGGCGCTCGCGGCGCGCGCGTTGAGCGTCGGCTACCGGGATCATCGGGTGCTCGACGGCCTCGATCTGTCGATCGCGGCGGGGCGGGGGACCGCACTGTGCGGTCCGAACGGCTGCGGCAAGAGCACGCTGTTGCGTACGCTCGCCGGGCTGCAGCCCGCGCTGTCGGGCGCCGTCGAAATCGACGGCGTGCCGCTCGGTTCGTACCGGCGGCGCGCGCTCGCGCGCACGCTGACGATGCTCGCGCAGTTCAACCAGATTCCCTCGGGGCTCACGGTGCGCGAGCTCGTCGCGTACGGCCGCTACGCGCACGGCGGATGGCTGCGCGGGCTGTCGCGCGCCGATCGCGACGCGATCGACGAAGCGCTTGCAACGACGGGCCTGGCCGACGACGCGGCGCGCGACGTCGCGGCGCTGTCGGGCGGCGAGCGGCAGCGCGCGTGGATCGCGATGGCGCTCGCGCAGCAGGCGCCCATCGTGCTGCTCGACGAGCCGACCACGTATCTCGACATCCATCACCAGCTCGACATCCTGCGCGAACTGCGGCGGCTCAACCGCGAGCGCGGCCTGACGATCGTCTGGGTGCTGCACGACCTCAACCAGGCGGCCGCGTACAGCGACGAAATCGTGCTGATGCGCGCGGGCCGGATCGTCGCGCAGGGCACACCCGACGCGATGCTCGAGCCGGATCCTTTGCGGGCGACGTTCGGCGTCGCGATGCTGAAGACCGCGCATCCGCTCACCGGCGCGCCGATGTGCGTGCCCGCGTACGAGGGCGTGCTCGATGCCGAATCGACGGCGGGCGGCGCCGAGGGCGACGTGGGTGGCGAAGCCGGCGAGTCCGGCGAGTCCGCCGTGCGTCGCGCTGGCGCTGGCGCGCAACGGGATCTCGCCGCATGACGACGCTCGCCGTCCGCAAGCGCCTGCGTCGCGGCACAGGCGCATCGGGAGCGTCGCGTTCGGTTGCGACGAGCCGCGTCGGCACGATCGCCGGTGCGCTCGCCGCGCTGATCGTCGTCGTCGCCGCGATGCGGCTCGCGCCCGAATTGCACACGTGGCTCGCCGCGCCGGCGGGCAGCGACGCCGCCCAGCTCGCGCACATCTTGCTGTTCGACCTCGCCGCGCCGCGCGTCGCCGCGGCGCTCGTCGCGGGCGGCTGCCTCGCGGTCGCGGGCGCGCTGTTTCAGGCGCTCACGCGCAATCCGCTCGCCGCGCCCGATCTGCTCGGCATCACGGGCGGCGCGCAACTCGGCCTGATCGCCGCGATGCTCGTGCCGGCGTTCGCCGGCCATGCGTCGGTGCCGCTCCTGTTCGTTTGCGGGCTCGCCGCCGCCGGCTGCGTGTCGGCCGCGGCGGGCGGCTGGCGCGCGACGCCGTTGCGGCTGATTCTCGCGGGCAGCGTCTGCATGCTGCTGTTCTCGGCGATCACGACGCTCCTGCTCGCGTTCTTCGAAGAGACGGTCGTCGGCGCGTCGCTGTGGGCGAGCGGCAGCCTCTATCAACCGGGCGCGGCCGGGTTGCGCGATGCGCTCCTTTGGCTCGTCGCGCCGCTCGTCGCGCTGCCGCTCGTGATCCGGCCGCTCGATCCGCTCGCGCTCGGCGACGATGCCGCGGCCGCGGCGGGCGTGCGCGTCGACGCGACGCGGCTCGCGGCGACGACGGTCGCGGTGGGCTTCGCGAGCGTCGCGCTCAGCATCGCGGGGCCGCTGTCGTACGTCGGGCTGATCGCGCCGAACCTGATGCGGCAGGTGCGCGGCGCGAAAGCGTCGAAGCTCGGCGCGCTCGTGCCGCTCGCCGCGCTGGCGGGCGGCGCGCTCGTGCTCGTCACCGACAGCGCGGTGCTCGCGCTCGGACTCGATTCGACGCTGTCGACGGGCGTCGCGATCGCGTTCGTCGGCACGCCGCTGATGCTCGCGATGATCCGTCGCGGCGCCGCGTGGTCCGGCGCGGCGCAGCAGGCGACGCATGCGCAGGCGAGCACGCGCGGCGGCGCTCGCGTCGTCCGGGCGCTCGCCGCGCTGCCGTGGCCGGCTGTTGCGTCGCTGCTGCTCTTGATGGGGGGCGCGGTGCTCGTGATCGGCGCATCGTTCGGCCCGGCGTGGCTCGGCCCCGGACGCTGGCTCGCCGCGCTCGCGCAGCGCGACGACCTCGCGCGGATGGTGCTCGATCTGCGCGTGCCGCGGCTGCTGTGCGCGCTGCTGGCGGGCGCGCTGCTCGGCGCCGCCGGCGTGCTGATGCAGAGCATCGTACGCAATCCGCTCGCCGGGCCTGAAGTGCTCGGCGTCACGCAAGGCGCGGGATTCGCGACGCTTGCGACGCTCGTCGCATGGCCGCTCGCCGCGCACGGGACGCTCGTCGCCGCATCGCTCGCGGGCGGCGGCGCGACGCTCGCGCTGACGCTCCTGCTCAATCGCCGGCATCGCTACGCGCCGCTCGCGGTCGCGCTGACGGGCATCGTGATCGGCACGCTGTGGACGACGCTCGCGCAATGGCTGATCACGCAGGAGAGCGTGCAGCCCGCGCGCTTCGTCGTCTGGCTCGTCGGCGGCACGTATGGGCGCAGCTGGGGCGAGGTCGTCGCGCTGCTGCCGTGGTGCGTGCTCGCGCTGCCGACGCTCGTGCTGCTCGCGAAGCCGCTCGATCTGCTCGCGCTCGGCGACGATCAGGCGGCCGCGCTTGGCCTGCCGATCGCGGCGCTGCGCCCGCTCGTGCTGACGATCGCGACGCTCGCCGCGTGCGCGGCGGTCGCGGCGGTCGGTCCGGTCGGCTTCATCGGGCTGATGGCGCCGCATCTCGCGGCGATGCTCGGCGCGCGCACGCATGCGACGCGCCTCTGGGTCGCCGCCGCGTGCGGCGCGCTCGTGCTCGCCGCCGCCGACGTCGCCGCGCGCACGCTGCTCGCGCCGCGCGAGATTCCGGCGGGCGTGCTGACCGCATTGATCGGCGCGCCATACCTGCTCGCGCTGTTGATCGCCGAAGCGCGACGCGAGCGGCGGGGCGGGCGGTGACGGCGTGCGTTCGCGCGACGCGCTTTTCGACGCTCGCGCCGGCATCGATCGCGCATTACCTCGAGCACGTGTGGCTCGGCGCGCCCGATGCGCACGACGAGCCTGCGCTCGCCGTCGATGGCGGCGAGCCGCCGGACGTGATCCCGGCCGCGGCGCTCGCGAGCCGGCGCGATGCGCTCGTCGGCGCGATGGCCGCGCTGTACGGCGGCGATGCCAGCGCGCATGCGCGCGCGCTGCTGTCGCAATGGAGCAAGTATTACTTCAACCTGGCCGCGTCGGCGGGCTTCGCCACCGCGCTGCTGCTCGGCCGGCCGCTCGACATGACGCCGTCGCGGATGCGCGTCGCGCTGCGCGCCGGGATGCCGATCGCGCTGATCTTCGAGCCCGATGCGCTGCGGCCCGCGCAATCCGAGCCCGCGCCGCGTTACGCGGCGCTCGTCGATCATCTGCGCGCGACGATCGATTCGCTCGCCGCGCTCGCGAAGCTGTCGCCGCGCGTGCTGTGGGCCAACGCGGGCAATCTGCTCGACTATCTGTTCGAGCAATGCGCGCACATGCCGCGCGCGGCGGCCGACGCCGCATGGCTGTTCGGTCCCGTCGACGCGCACGGCGACGCGAATCCGCTGCGGCTGCCGGTGCGCCGCGTGAAGCCGTGCTCGGCACGGCTGCCTGATCCGTTCCGCGCGCGCCGCGTGTGCTGCCTGCGCAATGAAATTCCTGGGGAAGACCAACTGTGTGGAAGCTGTCCGCTGTTGTTGACGATGTGCGACGACGAACTTGCGAAGCAGGACGCCGCGCATTGATGGCGCGCGTGTCGCGCCGTCCGCGATTCATGTCGATGCCGGTCGATGCCGGCGTCGCGGCAGTGGCGAGAGCGATATCTTGGTTGTGGTTCGCGAGGTTCCTGCGGCCGCCGATCGAGACGGTCGGGATGCGGTTGATGCGAACGACGCGCTTTGCGCGATGGCCGCGGTTGTCGGTCGGCGCATGCGCGACGCGGTCGGCGCACGCGCCGGGCCTTGCGTGGCGTGCACGGTCGTCGGCCGCCCTAGCCGCGGCGTTCGTCGCCGGCATCGCGTGCGCAGCGCAACCGGCGCGCGCAGGCGAGCCGCCCGCCGCCTGCCGTGCGCTCGCCGACGATCCGACCGTGTCCCAATTCAGCCGCACGCTGCCCGCGCGACCGGTGCGGATCGTCGTGCTCGAATTCATGTTCGCCGAAGATCTCGCCGCGCTCGGCATCACGCCGGCCGGCATGGCCGATCCCGCGTACTACCCGGTCTGGATCGGCTACGACGACGCGCGGCTCGCGCGCGTGCCGGACGTCGGCACGCGGCAGGAGCCGAGCCTCGAGGCGATCGCGGCCGCGAAACCGGATCTGATTCTGGGTGTCGGGCTGCGGCATGCGCCGATCTTCGATGCGCTGTCGCGGATCGCGCCGACGGTGCTGTTCAAGTACAGCCCGAACTACGTGCAGGACGGGCGGCAGGTCACGCAGTTCGACTGGGCGCGGGCGATCCTGCGCACGATCGGCTGTCTGACGGGGCGCGAGCAACAGGCGCGTGCGGTTCAAGCGCGGGTCGACGCGGGGCTCGCGCGCGACGCGCGGCGGATCGCGGCGGCGGGGCGCTCGGGCGAGCGCGTCGCGTGGCTGCAGGAGCTGGGGTTGCCGGATCGCTACTGGGCGTTTACGGGCAACAGCGCGTCGGCGGGCATCGCGCGCGCGCTCGGCCTCGAACCGTGGCCGGGCGAGCCGACGCGCGAAGGCACGGCGTATGTGACGTCGGAGGATCTGCTGAAGCAGCCTGACGTGGCGGTGCTGTTCGTCAGCGCGACGGAGCCGGGCGTGCCGCTCGACGCGAAGCTCGATTCGAAGATCTGGCGGTTCGTGCCGGCGCAACGGGCAGGGCGGGTCGCGCTTGTCGAGCGCAATATCTGGGGGTTCGGCGGGCCGATGTCGGCGCTGCGGCTGGCCGACGAGATGACCGAGCGGTTGCTGGCGCTGCCGGAGCCGCGCTTGCGCCGATAGCCTCGGACGCGCCGGCGGCCGTCGGCCAATCGTCCCTTCGTCCCGGCCGAGCTCGCCAGGTTCGACGTCCACCGCACACCGAAACGCGTAGGCGGCGCCATGGGGCGGGCGGAACTGGCCGCCGCGACGATCGAGATCGCGCGCCTACTCCTCTGAACAAGCCCCCGCGCATGGCGCGATGTGCCCTTGGCGCAGGAGTTCGCTGGCTCGAGCGGCCCCCACCGCTTCGCTGAATCGGAAGCCTTGCGCGTTCGTCGCCCGATTCGTCGCGGCCAGCAACGCGCGCTGCTGCTCGGTCTCCACGCCCTGGGCAATGACCCCGGTCCCGATATCGTGCGCCAAGGTGACGATGGCGCGGATCGTCGCCGCACTTTCGGGATCGATGGTGGACCGTCGGACCAGGGATTGCGCGATCTTGAGATGGTTCACGCGATATGCCTTGACGTAGTCGAACGACGCGAATTCGCTGCCAAAATCGTCGATGGCGATCTTCGCGCCGAGTTCATGTAGCCGCGCGAGCACGTCGGACTGCGCCCACGCGAGCCTGGCGAGCGTCGTCTCGGTCACGTCGAACTCCAGATCGGAGGGCGCGAGACGCCATTTCGCGGCGGTTTCAGCGACATCGCGCACGAACGCCCGAGCGCTCTTGAGCTCGAACAGAGACAGATTGATCGCGATCATCAGCGGGGCCACCCCCTCGTCGCGCCATGTCCTCATTTGCCGGCACGCCTGGTCTAGCACCCAGTGCCCGAGCGCCTCCATGGTGCCGTCCCGCTCGGCGATCGGAATGAAAACACCGGGGGAAACGAGGCCCCGCGTCGGATGATGCCAGCGAACCAGGCCTTCCATTCCCAAAATATTTCCGGAGGACAACTCGACCTCGGGCTGGTATTGAAGCTCCAACTCGCCGCGATCAATCGCCCCCCTCAAGTCCTCGGCGAGTGCGACACGTTCGAGTACCGCCCGGTCGAGCTCGTCGGAATGAAAGCGATGCCGGCCGCCGCCCATGTGCTTCGCGCGGAGGAGCGCCAATTCGGCCTGCGCCAGCATGGCGTCCGCCCCCTCGTCGCCTTCGACGTATGGACGAACGCCAATGCTCGCCGTGATACGCACATCGTTGCCGTCGAGCCGATAGGGAGATGCCAGCGCCGTTTGAAGTTTCGCAGCCAGTACCCCGGCGTTCGCCGGCTCGTCCATCTCGCCTTGCAGCACGGCGAAGGCGTTGCCGCCCAGCCGGGCAACCAGGCCGCTCGCGCGCGCGCAGTTCCCGAGACGCGCCGCCACCTCTCGAAGCAGCAGGTCGCCGATCGGGGAGCCCAGTCTGTCGTTGACCAGCTGGAAGCGGTCGAGATCGACGAGGAAAATCGCAAACGGCGTGCCGCCATGCTGGGCCGCGGCAAAAGCCTGCCACAGCCGCGCGACGAAGCTGGCCCGATTCGCCAAACCCGTGAGCGCGTCGGTGCGAGCGAACTGCGCGATCTTTTCCTCCGCGGCCTTGCGCTCGGTGATGTCGATGACGATCCCTTCGACTTCGATCAGCCGTCCACTCTCGTCGCGGACCGGCACGTAGCGATTCTCGACACAACGGCAAGCGCCGTCGCCGGTGCGCAAGCGGATCTCGATCGAGACGCCGTCGACGTCCTTTTCCATGACGCGCGCGAGCGCCTCATCGATCTTAGCCTGATCGTCCGGATCGACGAGCTCGCGGGCCCACGCCGGCGAGGCCAGCAAGGCGGCGCGGTCGTGGCCGAATCGGGTGATGTCATGCGATATGTAGACGAGCGGAAACGAAGGCTCGCCACGCAGACGGTAAAGGATGACCGGACTGTTCCGGACGAAGATGTCGGCTTCGGCAAGCGCTTTGGTTCTCTCCTCGACAGCCTCTTCCTGGCCGCTCGTCTTGAAGGCCGCTTCCTGGGTCGTCTGCCACTTCGTGGTCAGCACGCACGCCGCCTGGCGGATCTCGATGTTGTCCAACGGCTTCTTGAGGATCAGCACGCGGTGGTCTGCGCCGAGGCGCCTCGTCAACGTCCCCCGCGGGTAATCGGACTGCGAGCTGCACAGCGCGAATTGCAACTGCGGGTCCACTTGCCAGAGTCGTTCGATGGTCCGAAGGCTGTCCCGGCCGGGCCGCATATGCATGTCGATAAAGGCCATCGCATAGGGTCTGTTTTCCGTCAGCGCGCGCACGACCCGTTCGAGCGCTTCCTGGCCCTGATATGCGGAATCGACCTGAAACGCTTCGCGAGCGGCTGGAGCCTCGCCGGCAAAGGGCGGCCGGGTGGTGTCCGGCGTGGTTTCACGGCCCACGAGAATCTTGCGGAAATCCTGGTGAGTCGCGTCATCGCCGTCGATCACCAGCACACGGCGATTGACTGTCCCGATCTGTTCGCTCGCGCGATGCCTTTCAGCGGCTCCCTGGTGGTTTCTGGACAAATGCCACGCGCCGGCCGAGGCAGTTGCCGTGCGTCTGGCGGGCCGTGTCCCCCTTGGCGGCCAGTGCGGTTCGGCGGAAGGCTCGGGCCAGCCCTGTTCGTGATGAAGCCTCGATTGAAAGCGCATGCCAGGTTCTCCCCGCAAGCCCGATCCCGCTATCGGTGGCCGCTGCAACGAACCGACCCTTGGGCGCGTCGCCGGAAAAAACGGGCGCCGAACACGTCAAGAGGGCGCATCGATCTCGCGCATCGCGATCGCAGCCGTACCGAACCAATCGGCTGCATGCGGTCGCTCGCAGACTTCGCGGCGACGGATCAGGCCGCAGACATTCGATTGCGCTGCATGGGTTGGACGTTTCGGGTTGCTCCGCGCTGGCGGCGACTTGGGGTTCAATGCGTCAACGTCGGCTTACCGGATCGCCCCATGCGTCGGGCTGCGCATGCTTCGTGGTCAGGTTGCGCCCATGGATCGGGCCAATCTCATCAGACGATAAAAGTATAGTCGCGCGTATCCATCTGACAAACTTAGGTCGTCGAGGACTTCACTCGCGCTCGGCGGCGAATTGAGGGCCGCACGTGGCGTTGTCAGCTTGTGGGGCGGCCGCGTGGACGATCGGCGCATGACGGTCCGCTGCCAGCGTACGACCGACGCTCGAATGTCCACGATCAAATTCCGGATTCCGGGTTCCGGGTTCCGGATTCCGGATTCCGGATTCCGGATTCCGGATTCCGGATTCCAGGCTCCAGGCTCCAGGCTCCAGGCTCCAGGCTCCGGTCGACGGCTGCAACGGCCGGCATCCGCACGACGCGATCGCGCCGCGGCCGACTCGTTTCAACTCAGCCACTCCGATTCGCGCAGTCGCCCAGACTGTTTGCGCGGTGACAAGGGCCACTCAGTTGGCCGGGCCGTCACCCGACGCTTGGACCGGACTTTCGCGTTTGCGCCATAGATGCCCGTCGCACGTTTCAGATAGCGCGCCGGCCATGGCGGGTGCCGTTCGGCACTCGGGCTGCGTGAATCAAGCGCGCGTTCGCGTTCTTGCTGGACGCGAGCGACCGTTCGTCGGGGATTGGCCCACCCCGTCTCGACGCAACCTGTCGAGCACACGCTTTGCCGCATCCTTGCAATCCTCGCCCGCTGTCTTGTTCGCGATCTCGTCGATGAGTGCGAGCAGGTCGCGCTTGCTCTGTGCCAAATGCCGCTCCAGCAATTCGATCTCATCGATCTTGTGCCGAAATGCCTGAAGCAGCGCTTCGTGAGGCCACGTATTCAGATCAGGCGGCAGGATCGCCCGGATTTCTTCCAGAGAAAAACCCGCGCCCTGCGCACGATGGATGATTTCCAGCCGGGTCACTGTCTCCGGACCATATTCACGATACCCGTTGGCTTGCCGCTGCGCGGGCTGAAGCAGACCGTGCGCTTCATAGAACCGGATTCGCGAGGCGGCAATGCCGCTCAGTTTCGCCAGCTCGCCAATCTTCATCTCCGTCTCCCGGCGCTTGACATTGAAGTTGACTTTAAGGTTAACGTCGATCTGTCGTCAATCGAGGATACGCCGATGAAGCTGTTCACGCCCCTTACGCTGCCCAATGGCGCCGCGATCTCGAACCGTTTGGCGAAGGCGGCCATGGAAGAGAACATGGCGGATGCGGACCATGCGCCGTCCGACGCGCTTTTGCGCCTGTACGATGCCTGGGCCGGGGGCGGGGCCGGTCTGATCCTGACCGGCAACGTCATGGTGGACAGCCGTGCAATGACCGGACCGAACGGCGTGGTCCTGGAGGACGACGCTCGTCTCGACCGCTTTCGCCGCTGGGCGCAGATCGCGCGCGCGCATGGCGCGCATGTCTGGATGCAGATCAATCACCCCGGCCGTCAGATGCAGGCCGCGCTCGGCCAGGCCACGCTCGCGCCGTCCGCGGTTGCGCTGGAGCTGGGCGCTTTGTCCAGGCAGTTTCCCGTGCCGAAAGAAATGACCGAGCAGGACATCGCCGATGTGCAGCGGCGCTTCACGCGCAGCGCGCAGCTCGCGGAACAAAGCGGCTTCACAGGTGTACAGATCCACGCGGCGCACGGCTATCTGCTGAGCCAGTTCCTTTCTCCGATAACGAACAAGCGACAGGACCAGTGGGGCGGCAGCATCGAGAATCGCGCACGCCTGCTTGTCGAAATCGTCCGGTCAGTGCGAAGCGCGGTCGCGCCCGGGTTCGTGGTCGCCGTCAAGCTGAATTCGGCGGATTTTCAGCGCGGCGGCTTTAGTCCCGACGATGCGAGGCGCGTGGTCGAGATGCTCAATCCGCTCGGTGTCGATCTCGTGGAGCTTTCCGGGGGAAGCTATGAGGTTCCGGCCATGCAAGGACAAGCCCGCGATGGCCGCACGCTTGCGCGCGAAGCGTACTTCCTTGAATTCGCGCGCGATATCGTGGCGATTGCGCACATGCCCTTGATGGTCACGGGCGGCATTCGCCGCCGCGCGGTGGCCGACGAGGTGATCGACAGCGGCATCGCGATGGTTGGCATCGCAACGGCGCTATCGATCGATCCGAACCTGCCGCGCGACTGGCAGGAGGGCAAGGACAACGCGCCGACGCTGCGGCCGATTGCCTGGAGGAACAAGGCGCTGGGCTCGCTGGCCAATATGGCGGTCGTCAAGTTTCAGCTCAAGCGGCTCAGCGAGGGACGCGCGGCCGACCCGGACGTCTCGCCGCTCAAGGCCCTAGTGTTTCAGCAGCTCGCCGCCGCATGCCAGACACGGCGTTACCGCCGATGGGTGGTCCGCAGAACGCCCCGTTAGCGTCATGGTCGTCGTGCCGTTTTTCGCTGGTCAAGCGGCTGCGGCGTCAGCAGAAGGATGGTATTCGAATCCACTCCGCGGCTACCCGGGCGACGCCGGACCCAAACAGCATTCGCCGCTATCTCGGCGCTAGACGGCAGATTGCAGGAGCGCGGCGGGCTAACGCCGGCTGGGCGCAATTCCGCGTTTCGCCTTGATTGTCGGGAAGCCGCATGCCCGCGAGATCGCGAAGAGAAAGCCCACGAGCGGCAATGCGTGCGCGCGCTCCCGCGCCCGCTCGTTCGAGCGACACGTCCGCGCGGACGCGACCGCGGGGCCGTCCATGACCGCCCCGCGCACGACGATTCCGTTCCGAATCAGCCCGCCGTCCCATTCGCCAACACTGCCCGCTCGGCCCCGTAGGTCTCGCTGACGATCTTCCCGTTATCGAGCTTGAGCACCCGATCCGCGATCGGGAAGTACCGATCGTCGTGGCTGATCACGATCACCGTCTTGCCGCGCGCGCGCAGCTCCGGCAGCAGTTGCTCGTAGAACACCGCCTTGAACGCCGGGTCCTGATCCGCCGCCCACTCGTCGAACAGATACAGCGGCCGATCCTCGAGATACGCGACGACGAGCGCAAGCCGCTTGCGCTGCCCCGTCGACAGCGCGCGCGTCGAGAACGCGCCGTCGACGACCTGCACCTTGTGATCGAGCGAGAGCTTCGCGACGAGCGCGTTCGCGCGCGCGTCGGCCTGCGCGCGCGCCGCGTCGCTCGGATCGACGATGCCGAGCAGCGCGTCGAACAGGTGGAAGTCGTTGAACACCGCCGAAAAGCGCTCGCGGTACGCGGCGCGCTCGGCGAGGCCGATCGGCTTGCCGTCGAGCTCGATTGCGCCGCTCTCGGGCTCGTAGAGGCCCGTCAGCACCTTCGCGAGCGTCGTCTTGCCGCTGCCGTTGCCGCCGACGATGAACACGAGCTCGCCCGGCTTCAGCGTCAGGTCGATCGGGCCGACGCGGAACATCCGCTCGTCGCGCTCGTGGAAGTATGAATGCGTGACGTCGCGCAGCGCGAGCGTGTCGAACGGCACGTGCGATGCGCGCTCGTCGGGCGGCGGCGCCGTGCGCAGCGCGCCGAACTGCGCCATCAGCTTTTCGATCCGCTCGAGCGACACGCGCGCCGCGTTCAGCGTCGGCACGTTGTTCAGCAGGCCGTCGAGCGGCAGCAGCATGAACAGGAACACGACCACGTAGCCGGATGCGGCGGGGCCGTCGCCGCGCACGCCGAGCGCGGGCCAGAACGCCGCGACGCCGAGGAACACATAGAACAGGAACACGATCCAGCCGACGCCGATCGCGTACGCGCTGAACGCGCGGCGGCGATGGTCGCGCACTTCGGCGATCGCGGCGCCCAACTGGCCGTCGACGAACTGGCGCGAGCGCGCCTGATGCAGCTTCAGCTCCTTCGCGCCCGAAAAAAGCGCGCCGAGATAGCCGAACAGCTTGTCCTGCGAGCGACCGGCATCCTCGAGCCAGGCGATCGCGCGCTTGTCGCCCGCGTGGTAGCCGACCGAGCCGACGAGGATCGCCGCGACCGCGAGCAGGCACACGGGCCACGACAGCCACGCGAGATAGCCCAGGCAGCCGAACACGATCGAGCCGTGCATCACGAGGTTCGGCAGCGCGAAGAACAGCATCGACACGTTGGTCGCGTCGTCGGTCAGCACCGACTGGACGGGCGCCGCGCCGATCCGCTCGACGTCCTGCAGCTCGGCCGCCGCGACGCGCCGCGCGACGTGCTCGCGCAGTTGCGCCATCGTGTCCTGCGACAGGCGGGCGAACAGCACGCCGGTGACGATCCGGGTCACGAGCGCGATCACCGCGCACAGCCCGAAGCGCCACGCGAGCGTGGCGTCGGCCGCCCCGGGCTGCGACAGCGCCCGGCTCAACGTCGCGACGAGCAGCACGCTCGACGCCCCGTTCAGCACGCACGCGGCGAGCGCGATCGCGAACGCGCCGCGTGAGCGCTTCAGAAGCGCGAGGATCAGGCGCCGCGCGTACTTCGCGGCGGGTCCGGAATCGGTCGGGGGCGGGGCGTCGAGGCGCCCGGTGGCAGCGGTCATCGGCAGGTTACGAGTCAAATGAAAATCGGGACGGCGCTTCGACGCGGCGAAGCGGACGGCGAGGCGCGTGCGCGCCCTCTGCCTGCTAGACGAACGGGCGGGCGGAATCTTTACCCGCGGACTTTGCTTTGGCGGGTGCCGATGCCGGCGCCGATGGCGTCCGGGCGCGCCTGCCGAGCCGTCGCGGCGCGCGCCGGCCACACGCCCGCCGCCGCGCCGGGTAAACAGCGCGGTAAAAAATTTCAGACGTGATTCGTCTCATTGTTGAAGCGGCCCTTTTGCGGCCGGCGACATGAACGAAACGGCCGAAGCGGCCGGTTCCAACGGACTTCACGCCCTATGACGAGCTTTCCGACTGCGCTGCATCAACGAATCCACGCGCTCGCGCGACGCGATCCCGACGCGCCCGCGCTTGCGTCGTTCACGCCCGACACCGTGCGCCTGTCGCGCGGCGAACTCGACGACCGCGCGGCGCGCCTCGCCGCGCAACTGCGCGCGGCGGGCGTGACGACGGAAGTGCGGGTCGGCGTGTGCGTCGCACGCTCGTGCGACCTGTTCGTCGCGCTCCTCGCGGTGATGAAGGCGGGCGGCGTGTTCGTCGCGCTCGATCCGCGCCATCCGGCCGCGCGGCTCGACTGGGTCGCGCAGGACGCGGGGCTCGCGCACGGGATCGTCGACGCGTCGGCCGACGCCGCGATGCGCGCGCGCTTCGCGCAGTGCTTCGAGCTCGCGAACGTCGCGCAGCCGGACCCGGCCGCGCCGCGCGTGCACGGCGACGACGCGGGCGATGCGGTGCATCCGCGCGCGGCCGCCTACATGATCTATACGTCCGGCTCGACGGGCACGCCGAAGGCGGTCGTCGTCGAGCACGGCCCGCTCGCCGCGCACGGCGACGCGCTCGCCGAATCGCTGCCGATCGGGCCCGACGATCGCGTGCTGCATTTCGCGTCGGTGAACTTCGACGTCGCGATCGAGGCGTGGCTCGTGCCGCTCGCGGTCGGCGGCAGCGTCGTCGTCAGCGATCCGCCGCCGTTCCCGCCTGACGCCGCGCACGCGCTGATCGCGCGCGAGCGCGTGACGAACACGACGCTGCCGCCCGCGTACCTGCGCGAGTTCGCGGCGGTGTGCGCGCGCGAAGGCGTGCCGCCGTCGCTGCGCGTGCTGCTGTTCGGCGGCGAGGCGATGTCGCAGGACGCGTTCGACGAGATCCGCCGCGTATTTCCCTCGATCCGTCTCGTCAATGGCTACGGGCCGACCGAGACCGTGATCTCGCCGATGCTCTGGCCGGTCGATCCGGGCACGACGCCCGCGCTCGACGGCGGCAACGGCTACGCGTCGCTGCCGATCGGCTGGCCGATCGGCCGGCGCGTCGCGCGCGTGGAGCAGGCGCACGGATCGGTCGCGCACGGCGACGCGGGCGAATTGCTGCTCGGCGGCGCGTGTCTCGCGCGCGGCTATCACGGCCGCCCGGCGCTGACCGCCGAGCGCTTCGCGCCGGACCCGACGGGCGAGCCCGGCGCGCGGATCTACCGGACGGGGGACCTCGCGCGCGCGCGCGCAGACGGCTCGTTCGACTATCTGGGCCGGATCGACGATCAGGTCCAGGTGCGCGGCGTGCGCGTCGAGCCGGGCGAGATCGCCGCGTGCCTGCTCACGCATCCCGGCGTGCGCGACGCGGGCGTGCTCGCCGAGCCGGCGGGCGGGCGCACGCAACTGATCGCGTGCGTCGCGCTCGCCGAGCCGCGAACCGGGACGCTCGCCGATCATCCCGCGTTCGAACGACAGCCGGACGACGATGCGCTGCGCGCCCACGTCGCCGCGCATCTGCCGGCCGCATGGTTGCCGCACCGGTTCGTGCGCCTCGACAAGCTGCCTTACACGCTGAACGGCAAGCTCGACCGCGCCGCGCTGCGCGACGCGGTCGCGGCGCTGCCCGTCGAGGCCGCCGCCGATTTCGACGCGCCGCGCACCGACACGGAGCGCCGCGTCGCCGCGCTGTGGCAGCGCCTGCTGAACGATCGGGCGCCGATCGGCCGCGTCGACCGCTTCTTCGTGCGCGGCGGCGATTCGCTCGCGGCCATGCAGTTGCAGGCCGCGATCCGGCTCGAATGGCGCGTCGATCTGCGGCTCGATGCGATTTTCGACGACGCGCCGCTTGCCGAGCTCGCCGCGCGGATCGACGGCGCGCAGCCGGGAGCGGATCGGCCGGTCGTGGCCGCCGCGGCGGCGCGCGCCGATGCGGACGCCGCCGGCGGCGCCATCGAGCGTCCCGCGTCGTTCGCGCAGCAGCGCTTCTGGGTGCTCGCGCGCACGCAGGACGCGGGCGCTGCCTATCACGTGTCGTTCCACTGGGACGTCGACGGCGGGCTCGACCTCGACACGCTGCAGCGCGCGCTCGATGCGCTGATCGCGCGTCACGAGGCATGGCGCACGACGCTCGTCGAGAACGACGACGGGATCGTCGTGCAGCGGATCCACGCGACGCTGCCGGTGCGGATCGCGGCCGTCGATCTGCGCGGCGAGTTCGATTCGTCGCGCGCCGCGCGCCTGGCCGAATTGACCGAGCGCCACGCGAGCGCGCCGTTCGATCTGTCCGACGGCCCGCTCGTGCGCGCGCTGCTCGTGACGCTCGCCGACGGCGCGCAGCGCTTCCTGTTGACGACGCACCACGCGGTCAGCGACGGCTGGAGCTCGCGCTGCGCGTTCGACGAGCTGACGACCGCGTACGCGGCGTTCGCCGAAGGCCGCGAGCCCGCGCTGCCGGCGCTGCCGATCCAGTACGCCGATTACGCGCAATGGCAGCGCGACGCGCTCGATGCGAGCGAAACCGCGCGCCAGCTCGCCTACTGGCGCGCCGCGCTCGCCGACGCGCCCGCGCCGCTCGCGCTGCCGCTCGACCGGCCGCGCGCGACCGAACGCGACTATCGCGGCGGCCGGCTCGCGCGGCGTCTTTCGTCCGCCGTGTCCGGGGCGGTGCGCGATGCCGCGCGCCGGCTGCACGCGTCGCCGTTTACCGTGCTGCTCGCCGCGTTCGACGCGTGGCTGTTCCGGCTGACGGGCGAGCGCGACCTCGCCGTCGCCGCGCCGATCGCGCAGCGCGCGCGTCCGGAGACCGCGCCGCTCGTCGGCCTGTTCCTCAACACGCTCGCGCTGCGCGCGCGCGTGTCGCCCGCGCAGTCGTTCGAATCGCTGGTCGCATCGGTGCGCGACGCCGCGTTCGGCGCGTTCGCGCATCAGGACGTGCCGTTCGACAAGGTGGTCGACGCGGTGAAGCCGCCCGTGCGCCGCGGCGACGAGTGGCTGCGGGTCAAGTTCGCCCAGCAGTTCGATCTCGAATTGTCCGCGTCGCTGCCGGGCGCGTCGGTGCGGATGGCGCCGGGGCTCGATCCGGCCGCGCGCTTCGATTTCGCGCTCGATTTCACCGACGACCCGCGCGGCATCGAATTCGTCGCCGCATATGTGCTCGACGGGCTCGACGAAGCGACCGCGCAAGCGTGGCTCGACAGCTTCGCGGCGCTCGTCGAAGACGCGGTGCGCCATCCGCACCGCGCGATCGCCGAGCTGGCGGTCGCGGAGGGCGCCGCGCCGCGTGCGCTGCTCGCCGGCCGGCCGCTCGCGACCGAGTCCGACGTCCTCGCGCTGTTCGCGCGCGAAGCGGCCGAGCATCCGCACCGGATCGCGCTCGCGGACACGGACACGCAGCTCACGTTCGCCGAGCTCGACGACGCGTCGAACCGCGTCGCGCTCGCGCTGCGCCGTGACGGCGTGCGCGCGGAGACGCCCGTCGCGATCTGCGTCGAGCGCTCGGTGCGCTTCGCGCTCGCGTTCGTCGGCGTGCTGAAGTCCGGCGCGGTCGCGGTGCCGCTCGATCCGGCGTCGCCGCGCGAGCGGATCGCGACCGCGCTCGCCGCGTGCGGCGCGCGCCGGATGCTCGCGGTGGGCGATCTCGGCGCGCTCGGCGACTTCGACGGCGTCGCCGTGCAGGACGTCGACGCGTGCGCGCACGACGCGTCGCTCGCGAACGCCGCTGCGCCGCGCGTGCCGCCGCTGCCCGGGCAGGCCGCGTATCTGATCTTCACGTCCGGCTCGACGGGGGTGCCGAAGGGCGTCGTCGTCTCGCATCGGGCGCTCGCCGACTACGTCGCCGGGATGCTCGACGAGCTCGCGTTCGCGCCGGGCGCATCGATGGCGATGGTGTCGACGGTCGCGGCCGACCTCGGGCATACGACGCTGTTCGGCGCGCTGTGCTCGGGCCGCACGCTGCATCTGCTGCCCGCGCACGCGGCCTTCGATCCGGACGGCTTCGCGCACGAGATGGCGGCGCGCGACGTCGGCGTGCTGAAGATCGTGCCGAGCCACCTGCACGCGCTGCTCGACGCGCAGCGCGCGGCCGACGTGCTGCCCGCGCACGCGCTGGTGACGGGCGGCGAGGCGCTGCCGTGGGCGCTCGTCGAGCGGATCGCCGCGCTCAAGCCCGGCTGCCGCGTGATCAATCACTACGGGCCGACCGAAGCGAGCGTCGGCGCGCTCGTCTGCGACACGTCCGCGCCCGCTCAGGCGGACCTGCGCGCGGCGGCGGCCGGCGCGGCCGCGCGCGGCGTGCCGCTCGGCCGGCCGCTGCCGAACGCGCACGCGTGCGTGCTCGACGCACATGGCGCGAGCGTGCCCGTCGGCGCGATCGGCGAGCTGTATCTCGGCGGCCCCGGCGTCGCGCGCGGCTATCTGGGCCGCGCGGGCGCGACCGCCGAGCGTTTCGTCCCGCATCCGCACGAAGCGGGCGCGCGCGTCTACCGGACGGGCGATCGCGTGCGGCTGCGCGCGGACGGCCGGTTCGACTTCCTCGGGCGTCTCGACGACCAGGTGAAGATCCGTGGCTATCGTGTCGAGCCGGGCGAGGTGAGCGCCGCGCTGCGCGCGCTGTCCGGCGTCGCGCAAGCCGAGACGCTCGCGGTCGAGCAGGACGCCCGGCTGCGCCTCGTCGCGTTCGCGACGCCCGATCCCGGCGCGTCTCTTTCGGGCGATGCGCTGCGCGACGCGCTCGCCGCGCGCCTGCCCGACTACATGGTGCCCGCCGCGCTCGTCGTGCTCGACGCCCTGCCCGTGACCGCGAACGGCAAGATCGACCGCGCGGCGTTGCGCGCGCTCGCGGCGACGCCCGCGAACGCGCCGGCCGCCGACGAGGACGCGCCGCAAGGCCCGATCGAAGAGACGCTCGCGACCGTTTGGCGCGACGTGCTGAAAGCGCCGCGCGTCGGCCGCCACGACAACTTCTTCGAGCTCGGCGGCGATTCGATCCTCGTGCTGCAGGTGATCGCGCGCTCGCGCAAGCGCGGCGTCAAGTTCACGCCGAGGCAATTGTTCGATGGCCCGACGATCGCCGAACTCGCGCGCGTCGCGGTTGCGATCGAAGCCGTCGCGCCGAAGGACGGCGCGGCGGCCAACGCGAGCGCCGCCGCCGCGCAGCCGTCGTCCGCCGCGCGATCGGACGAAACGTGGCTCACGCCCGCGCAGCTTCGGTTCTTCGACCTCGACATCCCGCGCCGCGGCCACTGGAACCAGTCGATCGAGCTCGACGTCGCCGGCGTGTTCGACTTCGACGCGTTCGCGCGCGCGTTCGACGCGTGGCTGACGCATCATCCGGTGTTCCGCCAGCGCTTCGCGCCGACGGGCGCGAACGGCGCGTGGCGGCTCGCCGACGCGCCGCGCGCATTCGACGCGCTGCCGCTCGCGGCCGCCGCCGCGCGCGACGCGGCGGACGCGCTCGCACAGTTCGACGCGCTGCAAAGCACGCTCGACGTGACGCGCGGCCCGCTCGCGTGCGCGTTCGCGGCGGCGCTGCCGAATGGGACAGCGGCGGGCGCGACGAAGCTGTATCTGGCGATCCATCACGTGATCGTCGACGGCGTGTCGTGGCGCGTGCTGCTCGACGATCTCGATTCCGCATACCGCGCCGCATGCGAGCGCCGCGCGGTGCGGCTCGGGCCGACGGGCGCGAGCGCGCCCGAATGGGCGGCCCGGCTCGCACGCGCGGCCCGCGATCCGGCCGGGCCGTTCGCCGCCGAGCTGCCGTACTGGGCGACGCTCGCCGCGCCGCACGACGACCTGCGGCTCGACCATCCGGACGCCGCGGCGACCAACGCCGACGCCGACGTCGTGATCCAGACGCTCGATGCGGCGCTCACGCGCGACGTGCTGACCGAGGCGAACGCCGCGTACCGGACCCACGCGGTCGAACTGCTGATCGCGGCGCTCGTCGCCGCGCTCGGCCGTCATGCGGGCGCGGCGTCGTGCCGGCTCGAGCTCGAAGGGCACGGCCGCGAGGCGCTGTTCGACGACATCGACGCGAGCCGCACGCTCGGCTGGCTGACGAGCCACTATCCGGTCGCGTTCGCGGTCGAGGCGACGCCCGCCGCGACGCTCGCCGGCGTGAAGGACGCGCTGCGCGCGGTGCCGAACAAGGGGCTCGGCTTCGGCGTGCTGCGTCATTACGGCGACGACGCGACGCGCGCCGCGCTCGCCGCGGTCGCGCGTCCGCGCGTGACGTTCAACTACCTCGGCCAGTTCGACGCGCCGCGCGACGCCGCGCTCGTGCCGCGTTTCGGCGGCGCGGGCCGCGAGCGCGACCCGGCGGGGCCGATCGGCAACGCGCTCGCGATCCACGCGTACGTCGACGCGAACGACGGCCGCGCGCTGAAAGTGCACTGGGTGTACGGCGCGACGCAGTTCGACCGCGCGACGATCGACGCGCTCGCCGCGCAATTCGACGCCGCGCTGCGCGCGCTCGCGGCGGCATGCGCGGCGCGCATCGCCGAGCGCGGCGCGGGCGCCACGCCGGGCGACTATCCGCTCGCGCGCGCAGCCGGGCTCACGCAGGCGGCGCTCGATCGGCTGCCGTTCGATGCGCGCGCGATCGACGACATCTATCCGCTGTCGCCGATGCAGCAGGGCATCCTGTTCCATTCGCTGTTCGCGCCGGAGCGGGCGACGTACGTGAACCAGCTCGTCGCGACGCTCGTCGATCCGGACGTCGAGCGGCTGCGCGCCGCGTTCGATGCGGCCGTCCCGCGCCACGACATCCTGCGCACCGGCTTCGCCGCGCACGAAGCGGCGCCGATGCAGGTCGTCCATCGTCATGCGCGGATGCCGGTCGAGACCGTCGACTGGCGCGGCGTGCATCCGGACGATGCGCACCTCGAAGCGGCGCTCGACGCTTGGCTCGCCGACGACCGCGCGCGCGGCTTCGATCTCGCGACGCCGCCGCTGATGCGCGTGACGCTGATCCGGACGGGCGAGACCGCGTGGCGTCTCGTCTGGACCCGCCATCACTTGCTGCTCGACGGCTGGAGCACCGCGCGCCTCTTCGCGGACGTGCTGCGCGACTACATCGAGCCGCCGCGCGCGAATCCGTTCGCCGCACCGGCGCGCACGCGCTATCGCGATTTCATCGCGTGGCTCGCGCGGCGCGACGCCGACGCCGACCGCGCGTTCTGGCTCGATCGGCTCGCGCGGCTCGACGAGCCGACGCACATCGCCGAACGCGAACGCGAGCGCGGCGCGAACGACGCATCCGGCAATGGCGCGCCCGCTCACGAGACGACCGGCCGCGCGAACTGGCGCGCCGCGCTGTCCGCCGCCGACACCGCGCGCATTGCCGACGCCGCGCGCGGTCTCAAGGTGACCGTCAACACGATCGTGCAGGGCGCATGGGCGCTCGCGCTGCAGCGCATGACGCACCACGCGGCGGTCGCGTTCGGCGCGACGGTCGCCGGTCGCCCGGACGCGCTGCCCGACGTCGACACGGTGCTCGGCCTCTTCATCAACACGCTGCCGGTGATTACCGCACCCGAGCCCCGCCTCGCCGCGCGCGACTGGCTCGCGAGCCTGCAACGCGACAACGCGGCGGCGCTCGAGCACGCGCACACGCCGCTCTACGAGATCCAGCAATGGGCGGGCGCGGGCGGCGCGCTCTTCGACACGCTCGTCGTGTTCGAAAACTATCCGGTCGACGAAGCGTGGCAGGGGCGCGATCCGCGCGCGCTGCAAAAGCGCGATCTGCGCAACATCGAGGCGACCGACTTCGCGGTGACGCTCGTGATCGAAGCGGGCGAGACGCTGTCGATCGACTACGGCTACGATCCCGCGCGGATCGGACAGGCGCGCGTCGAAGCGCTGCACCGCGCGTTCGCCGCGTGCATCGGCGGCCTGAGCGCGAATCCGGATGCGCCGCTCGGCGCGATCTCGTGCGCCGGTACAGACGATCTCGCGCTGATCGCACGCTGCAACGCGACCGGCACGAGCTGGCCCGACGCGCAGCGCGCGCCGCTTGTCGCGCAATTCGAGGCGGCCGCGCGCGCGCGGCCCGACGCGATCGCGCTCGAATTCGCCGACCCAAGCGGCAACGGCGCGATCGAGCGGATGCGCTACGCCGAGCTCGACGACAAGGCCGGCCGCGTCGCGGCGGCGCTCGCCGCGTCCGGCGTGCGGCCCGACTCGGTCGTCGCGCTGTGCGTCGAGCGCTCGTTCGACATGGTCGTCGCGCTCGTCGGCGCGATGAAGGCGGGCGCCGCGTATCTGCCCGTCGATCCGGACTATCCGGCCGAGCGGATCGCGTATCTGCTCGGCGACGCGAAGCCGCCCGTCGTGATCACGCAAGCGCATCTGCGTGCGCACGTCGACGCGGCGCTCGCGGGCGCCGACGCGGTCGTCGTCACGGTCCACGAACTGCTCGAGCGCGCGCCGGCGGCGCTCCCCGCCGGGACGGCCGCCGCCGCTGCCGCTGCCGTGGCACCCGACCAGCTCGCGTACCTGATCTACACGTCGGGCTCGACCGGCAAGCCGAAGGGCGCGGGCAACACGCACGGCGCGCTCGCGAACCGGATCGCGTGGATGCAGCACGCGTATCGCCTGACGCCCGACGACGTCGTGCTGCACAAGACGCCGTTCGGCTTCGACGTGTCCGTGTGGGAGTTCGTGTGGCCGCTTTCCGTCGGCGCGAAGCTCGCGATCGCGGCGCCCGGCGACCATCGCGATCCGGCGCGGCTCGTCGCGGCGATCGACGCGCATCGCGTGACGACGCTGCATTTCGTGCCGTCGATGCTCGCCGCGTTCGTCGCGCATCTGGACGATTTCGGCGCCGCCGCGCGCTGCGCGAGCGTGAAAACGATCGTCGCGAGCGGCGAGGCGCTCGCGCCCGAGCTCGTCGCGCGCGTCGCCGCGCTGCTGCCGCGCGCGACGCTCCACAACCTGTACGGGCCGACCGAAGCGGCGATCGACGTGTCGCACTGGACCTGCACGGCCGGCGACGCGGCCGGCGCCGCCGTGCCGATCGGCCATCCGATCGCGAACGTGCAACTGCACGTGCTCGACGCGGCGCTGCATCCGGTGCCGGCCGGCGCGACGGGCGAGCTGTACCTGGGCGGCGCGGGGCTCGCGCGCGGCTACATCGGCCGCGCGGCGCTGACGGCCGAGCGTTTCGTGCCCGACCCGTTCGCGGCGGGCGCGCGGCTCTACCGGACGGGCGACCTCGCGCGACGGCGCGCGGACGGGGCGCTCGACTATCTCGGGCGGATCGACACGCAGGTGAAGCTGCGCGGCCAGCGGATCGAGCTGGGCGAGATCGAGGCGCTGCTGCGCGCGGCCGAAGGCGTCCATGACGCCGTCGTGATCGTGCGTGACGAGCGGCTCGTCGGCTATGTCGCCTGCGCGGCGGCCGCCGAGTTCGACGGCGCCGCGCAGATCGAACGGCTGCGCGCGCAACTGCCCGCATACATGGTGCCCGCGCAGCTCGTCGCGCTCGACGCGCTGCCCGTCACGCCGAACGGCAAGTGCGATCGCCGCGCGCTGCCCGCGCCCGCCTTCGACGAGCGGATCGTCGACACGCCGCGCACCGACACCGAGCGCGCGCTCGCGGCGATCTGGCAGCGCGTGCTGAAGCTGCCGGAAATCGGCCGCGACGACGATTTCTTCATGCTCGGCGGCCATTCGCTGCTCGCCGCGCAAGCGAACGCGCAGGCGAACCTGCAGTGGGCGCTGACGCTGCCGCTGCGCACGATCTTCGACGAACGCACGCTCGCGCGCTGCGCGGCGGCGATCGACCGCGCACACGACGCCGGCCGCGACCACGACGCCGCGAGCGCGATCGACGCGCTGCTCGGCGAGCTCGAAGCCCAGTAAGGAGTCCGCATGACCGCCACCCCCGATCTGCTGTCGCTCGCCGCGCGTTTCGCGCGGCTGCCCGACACGCAGCGCAAGCTGTTCCTCGCCAAGCTCGGCGACGCGGGGATCGATTTCCGGATGCTGCCGATCCCCCCGCGCGAGAACCGCGCGGCGAGCGTGCCGGCGTCGTTCGCGCAGACGCGTCTCTGGCTGCATGCGCGCTTGCTCGGCGAATCGGCCGCCTACCACATCACCGAGCGGCTGCGCCTCGACGGCGCGCTCGACGCAAACGCGCTGCGGCTGGCGTGCGACGCGCTGATCGCGCGCCACGAAGCGCTGCGCACGACGTTCGCCGAAGGCGCCGACGGCGTGCTGCAGACGGTGCACGCGCCGACGCGCTGCCCGTGGCGCTTCACGGATTTCGCCGGCGTGCCCGCCTCGGAGCGCGACGCGCGCGCGGCGGACGTCGCCGCACGCGACGAGGCCGAGCCGTTCGATCTCGCGCACGGCCCGCTGCTGCGCGCGCATCTGATCCGGCTCGACGCGTCGGTTCACTGGCTCGTGCTGACGACGCATCACATCGTGTCGGACGGCTGGTCGGCCGACGTGATGCTCGCGGAGCTGTCGTCGTTCTATCGGTCGTTCGCGACGGGCGACGCGGTGTCGCTCGCGCCGCTGCCGATCCAGTACGCCGACTACGCGCTCTGGCAGCGCCGCTGGCTCGACGCGGGCGAGTGCGAGCGTCAGCTCGCGTACTGGCGCGCGACGCTCGATGCGAGCCGCGACGTGCTGCTGCTGCCCGGCGCGGCGACGCGGCCCGCGCAGCGCAGCCCGAGCGGCGCGCGCCGCACGTTCGACGTGCCGGCCGCGCTCGCGCGGCGCACGCGCGCGCTCGCGCAGACGCGCCGGGCGACGCCTTTCGCGGTGCTGCTCGCCGCGCTCGCGACGCTGCTCGCGCGCGCGTCGGGCGAGCCGGAGATCCGGATCGGCGTGCCGTCGGCGAATCGCGAGCGCGGCGAGACCGTCGGGCTGATCGGCTTTTTCGTGAACACGCTGACGCTCGCGGCGCAAACGGGCGCGACGCGCGCGTTCGAGGCGCTCGTCGACGCGACGCAGCGCGGCCTCGTCGACGCGCAGTCGCATCAGGACGTGCCGTTCGACCAGGTGATCGACGCGCTCGGCGTCACGCGCAGCGCGAGCCACCATCCGCTCTTTCAGGTGATGGCCGCGTATGGCGCGCGCCGTGCGCTGCCGTCGTTCGCCGATGTGCGCGCGACCGAGCTGCCGTCGGGCATGCCGTACGCGAAATTCGACCTGACGCTGAGCTTCGACGAGCGCGACGACGGCGGGCTCGACGCGCGCTTCGTCTATGCGACCGACATCTTCGACGCCGATGCGATCGAGCGGCTTGCCGCACGCTATGTCGAGCTGCTCGCGCACGCAGTCGATGCGCCCGGCACGGCGATCGGCGACCTGCAATGGCTGCCGGATTCGGAGCGCCGCGAGCTCGCCGCGTGGAACGGCGAGACGCACGACTTCGCGGATCGCGGGCGCGGTGAGGCGTTCTCGGGGCGATCGCCTGTCGATGAACTTTCCGGCGGACTTTCCGGCGGACTTTCCGGCGAACTTTCCGGCGAACTTTCCGGCGAACTTTCCGGCAAGCCGTTCGGCAAGCCGTTCGGCAAGCCATTCGGCGAACCGTTCGTCTCGGTTCACGACCGGATCGCCGGGCACGCGCGCCGCCGTCCCGATGCGCGCGGCGTCGCCGACGTCGAGCGGGCGCTCACGCGCGGCGAGGTCGAGCAGCGCGCGACGCGGCTCGCGAAACGGCTCGTCGCGGCGGGCGTGCGCGCGGAAATGCGCGTCGGCGTCGCGCTGTCGCGGTCCGTCGACCTGCTCGTCGGCCTGATCGCCGCGCTCAAGTCGGGCGGCGCGTTCGTGCCGCTCGATCCGAGCCATCCGCGCGAGCGCCTCGCGCAGATGCTCGACGACGCACAGATCGCGCACGTGATCACCGAGCGAGGCAGCGTCGACGCGCTGCCGCTGACGGGCGTCGCGCACGCCTGGCTTGTCGACGCTGAGATTCCCGACGCCGCGATCGACGGCGTCGCGCTGCCGGACGTATCGCCGCATCAGGCCGCGTACGTGATCTACACGTCGGGCTCGACCGGCAAGCCGAAGGGCGTCGTCGTCGATCACGGGGCGTTCGCGCGCCATTGCGACGCGATCGCCGCGCGCTACGGCGCGACCGAGCGCGACGTGTTCATGCTGTTCCAGTCGGTCAATTTCGACGGCGCGCACGAAGGCTGGTTCTCGCAATACCTGTCGGGCGCGGCGGTCGCGGTGACGGCCGACACGCTATGGCCGCCCGCGCGGACCTGCGCGCTGATCGCGCGCGAAGGCGTGACGATGACCTACGTGCCGCCCGGCTGCGCGACGCAGCTCGCCGAATGGGCGCTCGAGCACGGCGCGCCGCCGACGCTGCGCTCGATCACGGTCGGCGGCGAGGCGACGTCGCGCGAAGCGTTCGCGCTGATGCGCCGCGCGTTTCCGAATGCGCGCGTCGTCAATGGCTACGGGCCGACCGAGACCGTGATCACGCCGATGCTGTGGATGTTCGAGCCGGGCGACGATCCGGCGAAGCTCGCGGATGCCGCGTATCTGCCGATCGGCACGCTCGTCGGCGCGCGCACCGCGCACGTGCTCGACGCGCGCCTCAACCCGCTGCCCGTCGGCGTGATCGGCGAGCTGTACCTGGGCGGCGAGGGAATCGGCGTCGCGCGCGGCTATCTGGGCCGCGCGGCGCTCACGGCCGAGCGCTTCGTGCCCGATCCGTACGGCGCGCCGGGCGCGCGGCTCTATCGCACGGGCGACCTCGTGCGCCGCCGCGCGGACGGCGTGTTCGACTTCATCGGCCGCATCGACCATCAGGTGAAGCTGCGCGGGCTGCGCATCGAGCTGGGCGAGATCGAGGCGCAGCTCGCCGCGCACGACGACGTGCGCGAGGCGGTCGCGGTCGTGTTCGGCAAGGGCGGCGAGGCGCGGCTCGTCGCGTACGTCGAGCTGACGGGCGATGCGCGCGAGCGCGCACGGCGCGCCGACGCGGCCGAGCTCGACGCGCACCTGCGCCGCACGCTGCCCGACTACATGGTGCCCGCGCACATCGTCGTGCTCGACGCGCTGCCGCGCAACGCGAACAGCAAGGTCGACCGCGCGGCGCTCCCCGAGCCCGCGCACGTCGCGCGTGCGTACGAAGCGCCCGTGGACGACGTCGAAACGGCGCTCGTGGACATCTGGCGCGACGTGCTCGGCGTCGAGCGAGTCGGCCGCGCCGATCATTTCTTCGAGCTGGGCGGCCATTCGCTCGCCGCGGTGCGCGTCGCGACTCGCGTCGCCGAGCGGCTCGCGCGCGACGTGCCGGTGCGCGCGCTGTTCGAAGCGCCGATTCTCGCGCCTTACGCGCAGCGCGTCGCCGCCGCCGCGCGTGCGGAAGCGGCGCACGGCGCGGGCGACGCGCCTGCGACATCGTACGCGCCGGACGCCGACGGCGTGCTGCCGCTGTCCGCCGCGCAGCGCGGCCTGTGGTTCCTGTGGCGCGCCCAGCCGGACAGCGCCGCGTACAACATTCCGGTCGCGCTGCGGCTTCGGGGCGCGCTCGACGTCGACGCGCTCGCCGCCGCGCTCGCGCATGCGGCGGCCCGTCATCCGGCGCTGCGCACGCGGATCGTCGCGCGGGCGGACGGCGCGCCGGGCCAGCGGATCGCGCCGGCGCGGGACGCCGGATTGCCGATTGTCGATCTCGGCGCGAAGCCGGAGCTGGCCGACGCGCCCGCGCGGCTCGCCGCCGCCGCGGCGCTGGCCGACGCCGACGCGCTCGCGCCGTTCGATCTCGCCGCCGACGCGCCGCTGTGGCGCGTGCGCGTGATCCGGCTCGGCGCGACCGATCACGTGCTGTCGCTCGTCGTTCATCACATCGTGTCGGACGGCCAGTCGATCGATCTGTGGCTCGACGCGGTCCGCGAGGCCTACGTCGCGCGGCTGGCGGGCGGCCACGCGGCCGAGCCGTCAGAAGCAACTGAAGCAACCGAAGCAACTGAAGCAACTGAAGCAACTGAAGCAACTGAAGCAACTGAAGCAACTGAAGCAACTGAAGCAACCGAAGCAACTGAAGCAACTGAAGCAACGCAAGCAACGCAAGCACCGCAAGCACCGCAAGCACCGCAAGCACCGGCGGCCGACGCGCTCGTGCTGCCGGCCGCCGCGCCGCACGCGCGCCTGTCGTTCTGGCGCGAAGCGCTCGCGGGCGCGCCGTCGCACGCGCTGCCGCCGCCGCGCGCGGGCCGCGCCGTCGCGCCGCGCTGGGACGCGGGCCGTCTCGCGTTCGAGCTCGACGATGCGCTCGTGCGCCGAGCGCGCGCGATGGCGCTCGACGCGCACGCGACGCTGCCGATGCTGCTGCACGCGGCGCTCAACGCGGCGTTCTACCGCGCGACGGGCGCGACCGACCAGCCGGTCGGCGTGCTCGCGTCGACGCGCGAGCTGACGGGCGACGCCGCCGAGCGCTCGCTCGGGCTCTTCATCAACGCGGTGGTCGTGCGCACGCGGCTCGCGAGCGCCGATACGCCGGCGACGCTCGTCGCCGCGGTGCGCGACGCGGCGCTCGCCGCCTATGCGCACGCGGACGCGCCGTTTTCCGACGTCGTCGCCGCGTTGCGCGCGCCGCGCGCGGTCAACGGCAATCCGCTGTTCCAGGTGATGTTCAACTACCTGCGGCCGGCGGGCGCCGCCGCGCGCGACTGGGCGGGGCTCGCCGTCGACGAATTCAACGATGTCCGGCATCGCGTCGTGTTCGAGCTGGAGCTCGATATCGTCGAGCATCGGGACGGCCGCGTGACGGGCGCGTTCTCGTATGCGACGGAACGCGTCGACGGCGCGTTCGTCGCCGCGCTCGCGGCTGACTATCTCGACGTCGTGCGCGGCTTCGTCGACGCGCCGGCGCGTGCGCTCGGCGCATCCGCCGTGCGCTTTCCGCTCGACGCGCACGATGCGCATGACGCGCACGATGCGCTCGCCGCGATGTCGCCGCCGTCGCGCGCACCGAACGCTCGCGCGCACGCGCACGCGGCCGGCCGCTGCGCGCACGCGCTCGCCGGCGTGTGGCGTGCGTGCTTCGATCGCGCCGCGCCCGCGTCGGACGACGATCTGTTCGAAGCAGGCGCGACGTCGTTCGACGTCGTGCGCTTCGTCGATGCGGCGCGGGCGGCCGGCTTCGCGCTCGCGATCGCCGACGTGTTCGCCGCGCCGAGCTTCGCGGCGCTCGGCGCGCTCGTCGCGCGCCTGGCGCACGCGGCCGGCCAGCCGGCGACGGAGGCGCGCGATGCCGATTGAGCGCCGCCTTGCGCATCGGCCACAGATGGACCGGATCGGCCGCATCCACGATGCGCGCGATCCGCGTCACGTTTTTCTCCAGCCGGCGCTTTCAGCGCGCCGGTCACACCGTTAAGGGAATCAGAGACATGCAGAGAGATACCGTATTCGACCTGATCGGCGTCGGTTTCGGACCGTCGAACCTCGCGCTCGCCGTGCGCCTCGCGGAAGCGGGCGACGCGGCCGCGTTCGCGCATTGCTACGTCGAGCGCCAGCCGGCGTTCGGCTGGCACCGCGGAATGCTGCTCGACGATTGCCGGATGCAGATCTCCTTCCTGAAGGATCTCGTCACGCTGCGCGATCCGAAAAGCCGCTTCACGTTCGTCAATTACCTGTACGAGCACGGGCGCTTGAGCGAATTCGTCAACCTGAAGAACTTCTATCCGACGCGCGTCGAGTTCCATGATTACCTGAGCTGGGTCGCGGACGCGTTCGACGAGCGCGTCCACTACGGCGAGACAGTGACGGCGATCGAGCCCGTCGCGGCGCCGGGCGGAAGCGGCGAGATCGACGCGCTGCGCGTGTTGTCGAAAGACGGCGAAGGCCGCGAGCGTCAGCGCGTCGCCCGCGCGCTGTCGGTCGGCGTCGGCGGCGCGCCGAGCGTGCCCGATGCGTTCGCCTCGCTCGGCCCGGACCTCGTCGTCCACTCGTCGAACTATCTGACGTCGATCGACCGGATCGTCGGCGCGCCCGACGCCGGTGCGAAAAAACGCGTCGCGGTAATCGGCGCGGGACAGAGCGCGGCCGAGGTGTTCGTCGATCTCGCGCGCCGCTTCCCGCAAGTCGACGCGAGTCTCGTGATCCGCTCGGGCGCGCTGAAGCCCGCGGACGACAGCCCGTTCGTCAACGAGATCTTCAATCCGGCGTTCACCGACGTCGTCTACGCGCAGCCGGCGAGCGGCCGGCGCACGCTGATCGAGCGCTTTCGCGACACGAACTACGCGGTCGTCGACCGCCCGCTCATCGAGCAGATCTACGAAATGCTCTATCTGCAGCGCGTATCGGGCGCAACAGGCGGCACGCCGGGCCATCGGCTGCTCGCGAACACCGCGATCGAATCGGCCGCGCGCACGGCGAACGGACAGGTCGAGCTCGCGCTGCGCGACCGCCTGACGGGCGATGCGCGCACCGAGCGCTTCGACGCGCTCGTGCTCGCGACGGGCTACCGCCGCGACACGCATCTCGCGCTGCTCGACGGGCTCGCGCCGCATCTCGGCGACGCGCTCGCGGCGGGCGACGTCGCGCGCGACTACCGGCTCGCGACGCCCGCGCACTTCAAGCCGCGAATCTATTTGCAAGGTTGCTGCGAGGACAGCCACGGGCTGTCCGACACGCTGCTGTCGGTGCTCGCGCGGCGCGCCGACGAAATCGCCGCATCGCTCGGCAAGCGCGGGCATGCGGCGGAACACGAAGAAACCGTCCGGCCCGAAGGCCGCGCACGGTCACGACACGACAACGGGGTGAGCGGCGGCCGGCTGGCCTTCGCTCTTTGATGAGGTGCGGCCTCTCGGCCGCTTGGCAACTTGGAGCAACGGAAGATGGAGTGGGCAACCAGCACGCGCATGCGTGCGATCGCGGCTGCGGCAGGCGTGGCGTTTTACGCGGCGGCGGCGAGTCATGCGCAGGCACAGGCGGTGCAGCCGGCGGGGGACGGGACGTCGCCGGGCAGTCAGGTGAAGCAGGACACCGCGTCGGGCGGCACGTTGCCCGCGATTTCGGTATCGGCGGATGCGGAGCGCGACGCGACCGTCGGTCTCGTCGCGCGGCGCAGCACGACCGGCACGAAGACGGATACGCCGATCGTCGAGATTCCGCAGACGATCAACGTCGTGACCGCGCAGCAGATCGAGGCGACGGGCGCGACCGACATCAATCAGGCATTCCGCTACATTCCGGGCTTCTCGAGCTACGGGTCGGACAACCGGTCGGACTGGTACGCGGCGCTGCGCGGCTTCACGCCGACGGTGTTCGTCGACGGGCTGCAGGTGCCGAACACGCTGAACCTGTCGAGCTGGCGCGTCGATCCGTACATGATCGACAGCATCACCGTGCTGCGCGGGCCGACGTCGGTGCTGTACGGGCAGGGCGATCCGGGCGCGATCGTCGACGTGCAGAGCAAGCTCGCGAACGGCGAGCGGATTCGCGAGGTCGGCGTGCAGGTCGGCAACTACGCGCGCAAGCAGCTGATGTTCGATATCGGCGACAAGATCGACAAGGACGGCACGCTGTCGTACCGGATCGTCGGCGTCGGCCGCGACGGCAACTCGCAGTCGGGGCCGCTCGCCGATCAGCGCGTGTCGTTCGCGCCGTCGGTCAAGTGGCAGCCGAGCGCGGACACGTCGCTCACGCTGTCCGCGACGTACCTGCAGGACTGGAGCGGCACGTCGACCAACTTCCTGCCCGCGCAGGGGACGGTGCTGCCGAATCCGAACGGCACGATCTCGAACGACCTGTACACCGCGGACGCGAACTTCGACCACTACCGGAAGAAGCAATGGTCGCTCGGCTATCAGTTCGAGCACAAGCTGAACCCGGTGTGGACGTTCCGGCAGAACGTGCGCTGGATGCACCTGTCGCTCGACGACGCGTCCGTCTACGGCGGCGGCCTCGACGACGCCGATCCGTCGATGGCGACGATGACCCGCTACGCGGGCCTGTTCCAGTTCAACTACAGCCGTTTCGACGTCGACAACCAGGCGCAGGCGAAATTCACGACGGGCCCGCTCGCGCACACGCTGCTGTTCGGCTTCGACTACAACCGCCAGACGACGACGGACAGCGAGTGGCTCGCGAAGGCGCCCAGCCTGAACATGTACCGCCCGGTCTACGCGCCGATCACGACTGACATCTTCAGCGGGCCCACCGCGTATCCGCGCACCGACACGAAGACGACGCTGAACGCGTTCGGCGTGTACGTGCAGGATCAGATCAAATGGCAGCGTTGGGTGCTGACGCTGGGCGGCCGGCACGACTGGACGAACACGACGCAGGACGACATCGCGAACGCGGCGAGCTTCAAGCAGAGCGATCACGCGTTCAGCGGACGCGTCGGCCTCACCTATCTCGGCGACTACGGGTTGGCGCCGTACATCAGCTATTCGACGTCGTTCAATCCGCAGATCGGCCTGAAGCTGACGGGCGGCGGGCTCGCGACGCCGACCAAGGGGCGCCAGATCGAGGCGGGCCTGCGCTGGCAGCCGCCCGGCAAGAACCTGATGCTGAATGCGGCGGTGTATCAGATCAACCAGACCAACGTCGCGATGAGCAACCCGAACGACCCGACGAGCACCACGTCCGTGCAGGTGGGCGAGGTGCGCTCGCGCGGGATCGAGCTGAGCGCGGTCGGCAATCTGTCGCGCGAGCTGTCGGTGATCGCCGCTTACGTCTACCAGGACGTGAAGAACGTGGAGGCGAACGACAACACGCTGAGCAGGTGGCCCGTCGACGTGCCGCGTCCGCGCCAGATCGCGTCGCTGTGGGCCGACTGGACGTGGCGCACGGGGCCGCTGACGGGCTTCGGGGTCGGCACGGGCGTGCGCTACATGAGCGCGGCGGCGGGCGCGGCCGACAACTCGCTGACGGTGCCGAGCTACACGCTGTTCGACGCGGCGCTGCACTACGAGCTGCGCAACTGGCGCTTCGCGATCAACGCGACGAACCTGTTCAACCGGCGCTACGTGAGCGGCTGCCAGTCGGACGCGGTGTGCATGTACGGCAATGAGCGCACCGTGATCGCATCGGCGAAATACAACTGGTGAGCGCGGCTCATCGCCTGATCACCCCAAAGGGCGGCGCGGCGGCGCGCCGCGCCGCCCGAACGAGAGGACAACACTGCGATGGCAAAGAAGAAACTCGTCTACATCTGGTCGCTGAGAAACGCCGCCGCCGACAAGGCGGGGCAGCAGGTCGATTATCAGGGCGGCACGCGCTACATGAAGTCGGTGCTCGAATCGCTTGTCGACGCGCTGAACGGCACCGAGCTCGGCGACGCGTACTCGCTCGAGCGCGTGATCTACGACGACGACGCGGGCTCGCCGCTCGACCGCGAGAAGCTCGCCGAATACGGCTTCGCGTACCAGCCCGGCAAGCGCTGGTTCTATCCGCCCGAGCTGCGCGTGCAGGGCCGGCTCGTCAACGATCTGCTGCTCGCGATTCCGTCCGAGTACCGGCGCGAGCCGTTCGATTCGCCCGCGCGGACGGCGGGCAAGCACGTGTTCGAGCACCGCCTGCGCGAAGCGCTCGACGAACTCGAAGCCGATCTCGTCGTGCTCGACGGGCTGCTCGTGATCCTCGACGAGCTCGTACGGCCGGGCGCGCCGTATTGCCGGCGGATCGTCAACATCCATCCGGGCATCACGCGCGCGGAGTCGCCGTACGAGCGGCGCGGCGCATGCGCGACGCTCGACGCGCTATACGGCGCGCGCGGGCAGAAGGTCGTCGACTGGACGACGAGGGCGACCGTGCCCGTCGAGCCGATCCGGATGACGGGCGCGTCGTTCCATTACGTCGACAACGGCGTCGATTCCGGCGAGGTGATCCATGACGTGCTGAACACGGAGATCGGCGAGCACGACACGATCCTCGAGTTGCGCTGGAACAACTTCAACCGCAGCCTCTTTCCGGCGCTGCACGAAGGGCTTGCGATCATGGCGGGGCTCGACGCGCGCGTGGAATGAGCAGGCGGGGCGGACGATGGGCGGCGCGCGGCGCGCGCGAGTGCGGCGAGTGCGAGTGCGAGTGCGAGTGCGAGTGCGAGTGCGAGTGCGAGTGCGAGCGGCGCGTCGTCGGCGCGATCACGGGCGCGGTCGCCGTCGCTTCGGCCGCCTCGGCGGCCGGCCGGGACGCGAACGGCCGGCGATGATCGCGCCCGTGTCCATTTCATCTGTCGATCCGTCGATGTCTCGCGATGATCGCAAGACGCACTGAGCGCGCGAGTGCGGCGGATCGCCGGGTTTTCCGCCGTCGTCGCGGTGATCGCGCGCCGCAGGCGTCGCGCGACGGCTACGGCGCGTCGCCCGTGAAAAGCGCGGCCGCCGCGCGCGGATTCGACGGCCAGTACGCGTGGAAGTACGTCGCGACGATCGGCCCGTGCCGGTAGAGCGCTTCGCCCGCTGCGCCGTCGTCCGGCCGCGTCGCGGCCGCGACGGGCGCAAGCGGCGTCGCGAATCGCGAATAGTGGAACGTGTGGCCCGTCATCGCGCCGAAGCGCGTCGCGAGCGACTGCATCCCGAGCGCGGCGAAGCGGCGCTGCATCGTCGCGTCGCCGGGCACGAGGCCGAGCATCGGCGTCTTCACGCCGTCGACGTCGGTCAGCGAATCGCCCAGATACAGCATCCCGCCGCATTCGGCGACCACCGGCTTGCCCGCCGCGACGTGCGCGGCGATCGCGCGCGCCGTCGTCGCGTTCGCCGCGAGCCTCGCCGCATGCAGTTCCGGATAGCCGCCCGGCAGGTACAGCGCGTCGCAGCCGTCGGGCAGCGGCGCATCGGCGAGCGGCGAGAAGAACGCGAGCTCGGCGCCGAGCGCTTCCAGTTGATCGAGATTCGCCGGATAGATGAACGAGAACGCCGCGTCGCGCGCGATCGCGATCCGCTTGCCGGCGACGCTTGGCGCAGCAGCCGATGCGACCGATGCGACCGATTCAGCCGATGCGACCGATGCGCGACCGCGGTCGCCGGCGGGAGCCGCAGAGACAATCGTCTCGTGGTCGCCATCGACGGCGGTCGACGTTGCGGTCACGTCGTCGTCTTCGGCCACGCTCGTCGCCGCCGGCGCGTCATGGCGGTCGCCCATGGAGCGCGGTGTCGCAACCATCCCGTGGCCGTCGGCGTCAACGAACGCGAACTCGACGACGGGCGGCAGTTCGGCGAGCGCCGTGCGTGCGATCGCGTCGGCCGCGCGGTCGACGCGCGCATCGAGATCGGCGACGTCGTCCGGCTGATGGAGCCCGAGATGCCGCTCCGGCAGCGCGATCTGCGCGTCGCGCGGCAGATGGCCTAGCCAGCGGATCGATTCGGGCAGCGCGCCGCGCAGCAACTGCGCGTGACGATCGGAGCCGACGCGGTTCGCGAGCACGCCGTGAAACGGCACGCCGGGCCGAAAATGCGCGAGCCCGAACGCGAGCGCGGCGAAGGTTTGCGCCATCGACTGCGCGGAGATCACCGCGGCGACCGGCACGCGAAACGCCTGCGCGAGATCGGCGCTCGACGGCGTGCCGTCGAAGAGCCCCATCACGCCTTCGATCAGGATCACGTCCGCTTCGGCCGCGGCGCGCGCGAGGAGCGCGCGGCAGCCGCGTTCGCCGACCATCCCGAGATCGAGCGAATAGACGCTCGCGCCGCTCGCGCGCGCGAGCAGCATCGGGTCCAGGAAATCCGGACCGGTCTTGAACACGCGCACGCGCCGGCCGAGCCGCCGGTGATGGCGCGCGAGCGCCGCCGTCACCGATGTCTTGCCCTGGCCGGACGCGGCGGCGGCGACGAAGAGCGCGGGGCAGGCGGGCATCGCGTCAGAACTCCACGCCGCGCTGCGCCTTCACTCCTTGCTCCTTGTACGGATGCTTGACGATCCGCATCTCGGTGACGAGGTCGGCCGCGTCGACGAGCGCGTCGGGCGCGTGCCGGCCCGTCACGACGACGTGCAGCATCGGCGCGCGCGCGGCGATCGTCGCGAGCACCTCGTCGAGCGGCAGATATTCGTATTTGAGCACCGTGTTCAGCTCGTCGAGAATCACCATCTGGTAGTCGCCGCTTTCGATCATCCGGCGCGCCGCGTCCCAGCCCTTGCGGGCGGTCGCGACGTCGGCGTCGCGGTTCTGCGTGTTCCACGTGTAGCCGTCGCCCATCGTAACGAAGTCGCATTGCGCGTTCGCGCCGAGGAAATCGCGCTCGGACGTGTGCAGCGCGCCCTTGATGAACTGCACGACGCCGACCCGCATCCCGTGGCCGAGCATCCGCACGGCCATCCCGAACGCGGCCGTGCTCTTGCCCTTGCCGTTGCCGGTGTTGACGATCAGCAAGCCTTTCTCGACGGTCGCGGCCGCCTGTTTCTTCTCGTGGCCCGCGCGGCGGCGCTCGGCCATGCGTTGATGCGATTCGGAATCGGTTTTCATCGACTGGAGTCCTGTGGTTCGTGTGGCTCGTGTGGCTCGTGTGGCTCGTGTGGCTCGTGTGGTTCGTGTGGATCGTGGATCGTGGATCGTGGATCGTGGATCGTGGATCGTGGATCGTGGATCGTGGATCGGAAGACGGGGCGCGGCGCGCGTCACAGCGGGCCGGCAAGCGCCGCCGTCACGCCGTCGAGCGCGAGCTTGCGCACGACGAGCGCGCCGTTCGGCGCGGCGAGGAGCGCGCACGGCTCGCAGACGCCGTCGATGCCGAATCGCCCGCGCGCGGCGGCCGAAGGCGGCGTGCCGGCCGCAAACGGCGTCGCGCGTGCCGTGCGCGCGATCCGCGCGGCGATCTCGTCGCGCGAGAACGCGGCGAGCGGCCAGCCGTGGCGCGCGCAGCATTCGACGAGGCCCGGCTCGTGCGCTTTCGCGTCGAGCGTCGCAACGACGCCGACGTCGGCGAGCGACGCATGCGGCAGATGCGCGAGCGCGGCGCGGATCGCGGCCTCGATCGCATCGGCGGGCCGCCCCGCGCGGCAGCCGATGCCGAGCGCGACGCGCATCATCGGGCGGCCGCGCGCGAGGGGCAGGCGCGCGGGTTCCGGCGGCGTGAGTCGGATGGAATCATGTGGTCTCGGCAGTCGACGGCCGGCTTGCCAGCCGGTGCGCCATGCGTTGCGCGCCCGGTTCCGTCCCTCGCGGGACCGGGCGTTCGGCGAGCGCGGCTCACCCCCTGCGTCGGCCGGTATCCGGGCTGACCGCTTGCCATCCCGCCGCCTTCCCGTCCGTGGCGAGGACAGTGGCGCGATGGCGGAATGCGCGAACGCGGCGTGCGCGTCGCAGGCGGCGTACCGTTGCGAGGACAGCACAGGCTGCGCGGGCTGGCCGCTTCCTGTTTCCCGTTTGACTGAGCGCGCGATCGCGCGCTCGGGCACCGAACGCGCGCATACGATAGCACAGCGCCGGCGGCGCGGGCGCTGCGTGCGGAAGGCGCGCCGCGCCGCCTTTTGTCCGCCTTGACGCGCTTCGCCCGCGCGCCTACACTCGCTCGCGTTTTGGTGCTCGCGTGCGGGTTCTGTCGCACGCAGTTAAACGGGAAGCAGGGAGCGTCGCCGCGTCGCGGCCCGCCAACCTGCGCTGCCCCCGCAACGGTAAGCGAATGCATCGCGCGAGCGATGCGGCGCCGGCTTCTCCGCATGCCTGCCGGCATGTGCGGGCCAACCACTGGACGCATCGCGTCCGGGAAGGTGAAGCGGCGTTTTCGTCAGCCCGGATACCGGCCGAGACACAGGGTCTGTTCGCCGATTGCGCGCATGCACCGCGCGACAGCGAGCGGCCCCGGGGTTCAGCGCCGCGGGGATGTGGCGTGTCGTCCACGGCTTCATCGCGTCGCGTGCCGCCGCTGCGTGGCTCGTCCCCGTCCGATGCCGCGTGCTTCGGCCCGCGTCGCGCGCATGTCGCGAGCGCGCGCCGGCGCGCCGCACGCATGGGCGAACGACGGGCCGGGCGGGCAGCCTGAGCATCGCGCGCGATGTCGCGCGTGTTGGCATTCTTCTTGTTTGTCGACCGTTCGCAAAGGGAGCGCCATGCTCAAATCGTTTCTCCGTCTCTTCAACGATAGCCCCGCCGAGCTGCGCGGCAAGATCGTCGGCATCTACGCGCTGCTGATCGCATTCAACGTCGGCGCATGGATCTGGGCGTTCGCCGCGTTCCATGGCCAGCCGGTGCTGCTCGGCACCGCGCTGCTCGCGTACACGTTCGGGCTGCGCCACGCGGTCGACGCCGACCACATCGCCGCGATCGACAACGTCACCCGCAAGCTGATGCACGAGCGCAAGAATCCGCTCGGCGCGGGGCTCTTCTTCTCGCTCGGCCATTCGACGGTCGTGATCCTGATGACGGTCGCGGTCGCGCTGACGGCGGCGACGCTCGCCGCGCGCTTCGAGGGGATGAAGGCGTGGGGCGGCGTGATCGGCACGAGCGTGTCGGCGTTCTTCCTGCTCATGCTCGCGTTCGCGAACCTGCTGATCCTGATCTCCGTATACCGGACGTTCCGCGCGGTGCGGCGCGGCGAGCCGCTCGTCGAGCAGGATCTCGACATCCTGCTCAACCAGCGCGGCTTCTTCGCGCGGATCTTCCGGCCGCTGTTCGCGATCGTGTCGCGCAGCTGGCACCTGTATCCGATCGGCTTCCTGTTCGGCCTGGGCTTCGACACCGCGACCGAGATCGCGCTGTTCGGCATCTCGGCCACGCAGGCGCACGGCGGCCTGTCGTTCTGGTCCGTGATGGCGCTGCCGATCCTCTTCACCGCGGGGATGACGCTCGTCGACACGACGGACGGCATCATGATGATGGGCGCGTACCGCTGGGCGTTCGTGCGGCCGATCCGCAAGATCTACTACAACATGACGATCACGTTCGTGTCGGTGCTCGTCGCCGTCGTGATCGGCGGAATCGAGGCGCTCGCGCTGATCGGCGACAAGCTCGCGCTCAAGGGCGGCCTGTGGGACTTCGCCGCGATGGCGGCCGAGCATTTCGGCATCCTCGGCTACTTCGTGATCGGCCTGTTCGTCGCGAGCTGGGCCGTGTCGGCGCTCATCTACCGGATCAAGCGCTACGACGACATCGACGTGACGATCTCCGCGTGAGCCGCGCGCATCCGCGAGCGCTTCTCCATTGACCCGACACCGACCAACGGAATATCCATGCACATGCGCAAAATCCCCGTGACGATCGTCACGGGCTTCCTCGGCAGCGGCAAGACGACGCTCTTGCGCCACATCCTCCAGAACGCGGGCGGCCGCCGGATCGTCGTGATCGTCAACGAGTTCGGCGAGCTCGGCATCGACGGCGAGATCCTCAAGGGCTGCGGGATCGGCTGCGACGACGCGGGCCGCGAAGCCGACGGCCAGCTCTACGAGCTGGCGAACGGGTGCCTGTGCTGCACCGTGCAGGAAGCGTTCTATCCGGTGATGGAAAAGCTCGTCGAGCGGCGCGCGGACATCGACCACGTGCTGATCGAGACGTCCGGCCTCGCGCTGCCGAAGCCGCTCGTGCAGGCGTTCAACTGGCCGTCGATCAAGAACAGCTTCACGGTCGATGCGGTGCTGACCGTCGTCGACGGGCCGGCCACGGCGCTCGGCCAGTTCGCCGAGAATCCGGTCGCCGTCGACGCGCAGCGCCGCGCTGACCCGAACCTCGATCACGAATCGCCGCTGCACGAGCTGTTCGCCGATCAGCTCGCGTCCGCCGACCTCGTGATCGTCAACAAGACCGATCTGCTCGACGACGGCGCGCTCGCGCGCGTCGAGACGGCGATCCGCGAAGAGATTCCGCAGCAGGTGAAGATCGTGCGCGCGCGGCGCGGCGAGCTCGATCTCGCGGCGCTGCTCGGCCTGAACGCCGCATCCGAGGAGACGATCCACCTGCGCCACGATCACCACGGCTCGGCCGATGATCCCGATCATCAGCACGACGAGTTCGATTCGGTCGTCGTCGAGGCGCGCGTGGGCTCGCGCGAGGCCGCGCTCGACGCGCTCGCGGCGCTCGTCGAGGCGCACGCGATCTATCGCGTGAAGGGCTTCGCCGCGCTGCCGGACGCGCCGATGCGGCTCGTCGTCCAAGGCGTCGGGCGGCGCTTCGACAGCTATTTCGACCGCCGCTGGCGCGACGGCGAGGCGGACGTGAGCCGCTTCGTGCTGATCGGCGAGGCCCTCGACGCGGCCGTGCTGCAGCGCGCGTTCGACGCGGCGCTCGCGGCCCGCGCGCAGGCCGCGTGACGTTGCGAAAGGCGGCATAGAGCGATGCATCTGTTGCGCACGACGCCGGGCGGCTTCGTCGACGATACGGCGGGCGTCGTCCGCATCGACCAGCGTCCGGCCGACATCGTCATCCTGAGTTCGGCCGACACGACGCTGTCGCTGCTCGCGAGCGTCGTGCCGACGTTGGGCGACGGCTTCCCGAGCGTGCGGCTCGCGAACGTGACGTTCCTGCGGCAGCCGGCGTCGGTCGATTTCTACGTCGACGACGTGCTGCGCCACGCGCGCGTCGTCGTGATCGACCATCTCGGCGGCGAGGCGTACTGGCCGTACGGGATCGAGCAGGCGATCGCGCTCGCGCATCGCGCGGGCCAAAGGCTCGCGATGTTCTCGGGCGACTTGCAGGAAGATCCGAACCTGATCGCGAAGAGCACCGTCGCGCCCGAGCTGTGCCGGCTTTGGTGGCGCTATCTGCGCGAGGGCGGGCCCGCGAACGCCGAGGGGCTGCTGCGCAGCATCGCGCATCACGCGCTCGGCGTCGGCGACGAGCCCGAGCCGCCGCGTCCGCTGCCCGCCGCCGCGCTCTATCATCCGGCGCAGGCGAGCCCGAGTCTCGACGACTGGCGCGCCCGCTGGCGCGAGAACGCGAGCGTCGTCGCGATCCTGTTCTACAAGGCGCACTGGCAGGCCGCGAACACCGCGGTGTTCGACGCGCTCGCCGACGCGCTCGCGCGCGTCGGGCTCAATGCGCTGCCGATCGCGGTGACGTCGCTCAAGGACGCGATGAGCCGCGCGGTCGTCGACACGCTGTGCGCCGATGCGAATGTCGCCCTCGTGCTGAACACGACTGCGTTCGCCGCGGGCGCGCCGGGCGCTTCCGAGCCGGAGGTGCTCGCGGGCGACGCGCCGGTGCTGCAGGTGATCCTGTCGGGCGGCAACCGCGACGCTTGGCTCGCCGATCCGCACGGCCTCAACGCGCGCGACATCGCGATGCACGTCGCGCTGCCGGAAGTCGACGGCCGGATCGTCACGCGCGCGGTGAGCTTCAAGGGGCTCGCGTACCGCTGCCCGCACACGGAGGTCGACGTCGTCCGCTACCAGCCGGACGACGAGCGGATCGCATTCGTCGCCGAGCTGAGCCGCCGCTGGTGCCGGCTGCGCACGCTCGACAATGCCGAGAAGCGCGTCGCGCTCGTGCTCGCGAACTACCCGGCGAGCGAAGGGCGGATCGGCAACGGCGTCGGGCTCGATACGCCGGCGTCGGCGCTCGCGGTGCTCGCGATGCTGCGCGACGCAGGCTATCGCGTGGCCACGCTGCCCGAAGACGGCGACGCGCTGCTCGCGAGGATCACCGAAGGCGTGACGAACGATCCGTCGACGCGCGCGCTGCGTCCGGCGTTCCAGAGCTATCCGCTCGACGATTATCTGCGCCGCTTCGCGCGATTGCCGGACGCGGTGCGCAGCGCGCTGAACGAGCGCTGGGGGCCGCCCGAAGCGGACCCGACGCTGCGGCAGCGGCGCTTTACGATCGCCGGCTGGCGTGCGGGCCACGTGTTCGTCGGCGTGCAGCCGTCGCGCTCGCGCGGCGGCGACGACTACGCGAACTATCACGACGCCTATCTCGTGCCGCCGCACGCGTATCTCGCGTTCTACTTCTGGCTGCGCGACGCATTCGGCATCGACGCGATCGTCCACGTCGGCAAGCACGGCAATCTCGAATGGCTGCCGGGCAAGAGCGTCGCGCTGTCGGACGCGTGCTGGCCGGACCTGATCCTCGGGCCGATGCCGCACCTGTATCCGTTCATCGTCAACGATCCGGGCGAGGGCAGCCAGGCGAAGCGGCGTGCGCAGGCGGTGATCGTCGATCACCTGATGCCGCCCCTCACGCGCGCCGAGAATTACGGGCCGTTGCAGGACCTCGAACGGCAGGTCGACGAATACTACGACGCGCTGATGGTCGACGCGCGGCGTGCGAAGGTGCTGCGCGAGACGATCCTCGCGACGATCGTCGAGCACCGGCTGCACGAGGAGCTGAGCATCGCGCGGCCCGACGGCCGCGACGCCGAGGATGCGCTGCTCACGCGCGTCGACGCGTGGCTCTGCGAGCTGAAGGAGGCGCAGATCCGCGACGGGCTGCACACGTTCGGCAGCTCGCCGCGCGGCCGGCAGCGGCGCGACACGCTCGTCGCGCTCGCGCGCTTTCCGGCGGGCGACGGACGCGGCGGGCACGCGGGGCTGATCGGCGCGCTCGCGCGCGATCTCGCGCTCGGCGACGATTTCGATCCGCTCGCGTCCGACTGGGCCGCGCCGTGGACGGGGCCACGGCCCGACGCGCTCTGCGCGGTCAGCGACGAGCCGTGGCGGCATGCGGGCGACACGCGCGAGCGGCTCGAGCTGCTCGCGGGCCGGTTGATCGAGCGGGTGTGCGGGGAGGGCGGCGACGGCGCATTGCCCGATCACGCGGTGGCGCGCACGACGGCGGCGGACGGCGAAGCGCCGACAAGCGTCGAATCGCGCGCCGAGCCGTGGCCGTCCGCACACGCGGCACATGACGGTTTCACCGGAAGCATCGCGTGTGCCGCGTGTGTCCCACGCGACACGGCACGCGAGGCGGAGACGCCAAAGGATGCGTCGCGGCCGAACGCATCGGACTGCGTCGATCCCGCATCCGTCGCCGCCCACTGGCCGCACGCGCTCGCGGTGCTCGAGCGCATCGCGCGCGACGTGCTGCCGCGCCTCGACGCGAGCGGCGACGAAGAGCTGCGCCAGCTGCGGCGCGGCCTCGAAGGCCGCTTCGTGCCGCCGGGGCCGAGCGGCTCGCCGTCGCGCGGCCGGCCGGACGTACTGCCGACGGGCCGCAACTTCTATTCGGTCGACACGCGCGCGGTGCCGACGCAGGCCGCGTGGACGATCGGCCTCAAATCGGCGCAGCAGTTGATCGAGCGCCATCTGCAGGAGCACGGCGACTACCCGCGCGCGATTGGCCTGTCGGTCTGGGGGACGGCGACGATGCGCACGGGCGGCGACGACATCGCGCAAGCGCTCGCGCTCCTCGGCGTGCGGCCGAAATGGGCGCCCGGCAGCCACCGCGTGACCGATTTCGAGATCCTGCCGATCGAGATCTTCGACCGGCCGCGGATCGACGTGACGCTGCGCGTGTCGGGCTTCTTCCGCGACGCGTTCGCGAACGTGATGCATCTGTTCGACGCGGCGGTGCAGGCGGTCGCCGAGCTCGACGAGCCCGAGCACCTGAACCCCGTGCGCGCGCGCGTGCGGCGCGAGACGGACGCGCTCGTCGCGCGCGGCGTGCCCGCCGGCGAAGCGCGCCGGCGCGCGGGCTGGCGCGTGTTCGGCGCACGGCCGGGCGGCTACGGCGCGGGGCTGCAGGCGCTGATCGACGGCCGCCAGTGGCAGACCGACGCCGATCTCGCGCATGCATACCGGACCTGGGGCGGCTACGCGTACGCGCAGAACAGCGCGGGCGAAGCCGCGCACGACGCGTTCGGCGCACGCCTCGCGACGATCGACGCCGTCGTGCAGAACCAGGACAACCGCGAGCACGACATCCTCGATTCGAACGACTACTACCAGTTCCACGGCGGGATGGCGGCCGCGGTCCGCCATGCGTCGGGCCGGCAGCCGAGCCTCTATCACGGCGACCACAGCAACCCGGCCGCGCCGCGGATGAACACGCTGCGCGAGGAGATCGCGCGCGTGATCCGCTCGCGGGTCGTCAATCCGAAATGGATCGACGGCGTGAAGCGGCACGGCTACAAGGGCGCGGCGGAGATCGCGGCGACCGTCGACTATCTGTACGGCTACGACGCGACCGCGCGCGTGATCGCCGATCACCAATATGCGCTCGTCGCCGACGCGTACCTGCACGACCCCGACACCCGCGCGTTCCTCGAACGGCACAATCCGCACGCGCTGCACGGGATCTGCGAGCGGCTCGTCGAGGCGATGCAGCGCGGCTTGTGGCAGGAGCCGGGCGCGCACCGCGACGCGATCGAAGGCTATCTGCTCGCGAGCGAACAGCATCTGGAAGGGGCGCGGCGATGAGCGATCGGGCGATGAAAGCAGCGCGTGCCGCGCGCCGGATGGACGGATTGCATGATGCCGCGAGCGCGACGCAATCGATGCGCGGTCCGGGCGAAGCAGGCGTTGCGCATGGCGCGACGCGCGGGCGGAATGCGGCGGCCGTCGGGTGCGCATCAGGAGGATGGCGATGAGCGAACGAAAAACGATCGGCGGCGCTGGCCTGAATGGCGCGGACGGCTCGAAGGGTACCGGATGCGCGGCGCAATCGGCGCTCATCGGGAAGGACCCGAACGATCCGAACGATCCGAACGATCCGAACGATTCGAACGATTCGAACGATTCGAACGATTCGAACGATTCGAACGATCCGAACGATCCGAACGATCCGAACGATCCGAACGATCCGAACGATCCGAACGATCCGAACGATCCGAACGATCCGAACGATCCGAACGATCCGAACGATCCGAACGATCCGAACGATCCGAACGGCATCGACATCGACATCGCCAATGGCACGACGTTCGCGGGCGCGGCGCAATCGCCGTCGGGCGAGAACGGCGCCGGCGGCACAGGCGGCGCGAACCGCGCAGCCGAACCGAACGCCGCACATGACGCAAGCGATGCCACTTTCACCCCCACCGGAAGCCACGTGAACAAAACGAACGAAGCGCACACGCCGAGCAGCGCCGCATCCGACGCCCGCGCGCTGCCGGCCGCGTATCCGTTTGCCGCGCTGATCGGCCAGGACGCGCTGCAACGCGCGCTGCTGCTCATCGCCGTCGATCCGGGCCTGGGCGGCGTGCTCGTCAGCGGCCCGCGCGGCACCGCGAAGTCGACGGCCGCGCGCGCGCTCGCCGAACTGCTGCCCGAAGGGCGCTTCGTCACGCTGCCGCTGTCGGCGACCGACGAGCAGGTGACGGGCTCGCTCGATCTCGCGAGCGCGCTCGCCGACAACGCCGTGCGCTTCTCGCCCGGCCTCATCGCGCGCGCGCATCTCGGCGTGCTGTACGTCGACGAGATCAACCTGCTGCCGGACGCGCTCGTCGACGCGCTGCTCGACGCGGCCGCAAGCGGCGTCAACACCGTCGAGCGCGACGGCATCTCGCACAGTCACGCGGCGCGCTTCGCGCTCGTCGGCACGATGAATCCGGAGGAGGGCGAACTGCGGCCGCAACTGCTCGACCGCTTCGGGCTGATGGTCGCGCTCGAAAACTGCTACGACGCGGCGACGCGGCAGCGGATCGTCAAGGCGCGGCTCGCGTTCGATCTCGACCCGCATGCGTTCCGTGCGCAGTACCGCGACGCGCAGGCGGCGCTCGTCGCGCAAATTCGCGCGGCGCGCGCCGCGCTGCCGGCGCTCGCGTTCGACGACGCCGCACACGCGCGCGTCTCCGCGCTTTGCATCGACGCGCAAGTCGACGGCTTGCGCGGCGACCTCGTGATGCTGCGCGCGGCGCGGGCGCTGGCGGCGCTCGAAGGGGCGACGATCGTCGATGCGGCGCACGTCGAGCGCGTCGCCGCCGACGTGCTGCGCCATCGGCGCACGCGGCCCGAGGCGTCGGCGGACGCCGGGCCCGAGCGACGCGCGCCGACGGACAATTCCGCGGGCGATGCCGCGACCGATCCGGCGCATCGGGACGCGCCGCCGCCCGCGGCTGGCGACACGCGGCACACAGGCGCTGCCGGGCCCGCGCGCGCGCGATCGCCCGCGTCGCCCGACGGTGCGAACGGTGCGAACGGTGCGGCCGGCAACCGCAGCACGCCGAACGACGGCATCCGACGCCCATCGGCCGATGACGACAGCGACTGGGGCTATCTGCCGCCCGAGCCTGCCGGCATGACGCCCGTCAAAGGCGTGATTCCGCTGCCGCTAAAAAAACGCTGAGCCATCGGACCGATGCCGCCGCTGCCGCCGCGAACGCGCCGGACAGCGGACTTCGATGGCTCGAAGCAGGCATGCGCACGGACGACGCGAGCGACGCGCGGGGCCGCCCCGGCACGCGCGTCGCTTGGCGCGCGACGCTCGCGGCGAAGCGCGGCGGCGCACTGCGCGCCGATCATCTGCGCTACCGGCCGCAGACCGGTGCGCCCGGCGCGCTGCATTGCTTCGTGCTCGACTGCTCGGCGTCGATGCTGACGGCAGGGCGGCTCGCGCGCGCGAAGGGGCTCGTCGTCGCGCTCTTCGATCGCATCGCGCGCGAGCGCGCCGATGCGGCGCTCGTCTGCTTCGGCGGCGGCTCGGCCGACGTGCGCTTCGGTCCAGCCGTGCCGCGCTGGTGGAACGAGCGCTGGCTCGCGCCCGTCGGCGGAGGCGGCGGCACGCCGCTCGCGCAGGGAATCGACGCCGCGGCGCGGCTGCTCGCGCGCGCCGCGCGTCGGCGTCCGCGGCAGCAGCGCTGGTTGTGGGTGCTGTCGGACGGGCGAACGAACGAGGCACCGGCGCGGCCCGCGCACGTCGATCGAATCGTCGTCGTCGATTTCGACGATGCGCCCATCAGGCTCGGCCGCTGCGAGCGTCTCGCGCATGCATGGGGCGCGGCGCGCGTCGCGCCGGACGACCTCGCGCGCGCGTGACGGATGCGCGCCGGCTCGGCGATGGCGCGCACGTGCGGCCTTCGCGGACGATCGGAAACCGCGGCGTGCTGGCGACATCGAACGATATCAAGCGATATCAAGCGACGCCGAGCGGCAACGGCGGCCATGGTGTGGCACGACAGGGCCTGGCCTGACTGCGGAACATGCGGAACGCATACGCACGCCGATCCTGCACCGCGTGTTGTTTCCGCAACGTCAAATGTCCGTCGTGGCATCGTCGACCGACGGCCCGCTCGGCATCGACGCAACGCCCGATGCCGGGCGCGGGCGATCGACCGCCTCGGCGAGCGAGCGATCGACCGTCTCCGCGATATGCGATCATCGACACGTTTTCCCCATCCAACCTCTCGGAGCCGACCCGCATGCTCGACGACCAGCCGACGATCGAAATCGAAACCGGACCCAACCCCGCGTTCGCGGTGATCCTGATGCACGGCCTCGGCGCCGACGCGCACGACTTCGTGCCGCTCGTCCCGGAACTGCGGATCGCGGGCGGCCCGGCGGTGCGCTTCGTGTTCCCGAACGCGCCCGAGATCGCGGTCACCGCGAACAACGGCTACGTGATGCGCGCGTGGTACGACATCCTGTCGTTCGAGGGCGTGAACCGGCAGGTCGACGAAGCGGGGATCGACGCCTCGTGCGCGACCGTGCGCCGCCTGATCGACGAGCAGAACCGGCGCGGCATTCCGACGTCGCGAATCTTTGTCGCGGGCTTCTCCCAGGGCGGCGCGATGGCTTATTCGGCGGGCCTCACGCATCCGGATGCGCTCGCCGGGCTGATCGTGCTGTCCGGCTACATTCCGTCGCCGCGCTTCATTGACGAACGGCACGCCGACGCGAATCGCGGCACGCCGATTTTCGCCGCGCACGGCACCGATGACGACATCCTGCCGATCGGGCTCGGCGAGGCCGCCCGCGATTTCGCGCGCGCGCGAGGATGCGCCGTCGACTGGAGTGCGTATCCGATGCCGCATTCGGTCTGCGGGGAGGAAGTCGATGCGCTGCGCCGGTGGCTGGAGGCGCGGTTTGCGGCAGCGCGCCTCGCATAACGGAAGGGGCTCCGCATGGCGCGGATTCGCGTGTGGATCGAAGAGGTCCGACGAGACCGCCACCGCGGTCTTCGCCCGAATCGTCCGGAAGAGGCGAAAGACCGGACTTTTCGTCGCCACACGGTTGACCGACTGCCGTCCGGCCGAGACCGGCGCGGCGTCGGATTCGTCGGGGCTGGACGTCAGTCGCGTGGGCGGCTTGATCCGATCGAGCCGAGGGCGGCCGGGATTCGTCGAGAGCCCGCCACGTCTCCAACTGAACGGTCGCGCGAGATGCCGATCTTATCGCTGGCGCAAGCGTCCTCGAATGCAGCCGACCGGGAGACACGGCGTCATGACCGGACCGGCAAGGCGTCTTTCCGGCGTGTGACGCTCACTTCTCTTTCAACCACGGCGACTTCGTGCTCCAGAAGATGAGATTGGCGCCGAGATAGTCCTGCGCGTAGTCGATGACCGCGTCACGCGTGAAGGGTTTACGGGTTCGAGGATTCGTATAGGTCAACGTCGGTTCCTGGACCGCCATGGCGACCAAAGCGAGCTTACCTTTGTACTGGTTGAAAAACGGGCATGCGTTTTTCATTTGGCCTTTCTTCCAGGGCACGATGTCCGGTCCGCCGAGGCCGATCCGATTCTGGCTGGCGAATGAAAACAGGCGAGACATGTATTGATGGTCGTTATTCCACTCGCACGGCCAGAAATTGACGTATTGAACGACGTAGGACTGGCGGAATGCTTTCCTCGCGAAGTCGAGATTGCCCAAGGCCGCATCGAAACTCCTTGCGTTTTTTATGCGGTCCATATGATCCGATGGTCGCAGTTTGGTTCAATGGGCCCGTCCTCTTCGATGGGCGCAGCGGAGCGCCCGGCAGCGCGCTCTGTCCAATCGAGCCGGCAGTTCCGGCGGCATTGCCCCGCGAGCGACATCGAGCCGCCTTCGTGCGGCGGCGACACGCCGCGATGCGGCGCGTCACGCCGGGGCTCGCGCTTTGCGACGCGGAGAGCCGGCGAGTCGCCGAAAGATCGGCGAAACCTCGCGACAAAGAACGCGCGCGCCGTCGCCGCCGGATCAGGGGTGCGAGTAGAAGCTGTCGTTCCGCAAGCCGCGCGCGCGGTGGTGCTTCCGGTGATGCGTTCGATGCGAGTGAGCCCGATGCGGCTTCGCGTGGTGCGTGCGCGCCTGCGCGGGAGCCGCAGCAGCGGAAGTCGCGGCGGGAGCAGGCTGCGCGGCCGCGCCCGTCGGCGCCGTGCCGCCCTCGTTGAAATGGTAGGTTTGGGTTTGGGCGTGCGCGGCGGACATCGCGACGCACAACGCGGCAAGGCTCGACAGCAAGCGTTTCATGGCGGGCTCCGAAATGATCGACGCGCACAGGATACTGCGCGTGCGCGGCTTTGCCCCATCGTCCGATCGTCATATTCCGCTCGCTTGCCGGCCGGCGTTTGTGCGCCCGAAACGACGCGCGACGGGCCGTCGGACCGTCGGCGCTACCGCGACGATGGTTGCGGACTCAGTTGATTCGGCGGGAATTGTCGGGCGGTATTCGGCTCCGGACAGGACGCTCGAAGACCCGGAACGGATGCACATTCGGAGACGGCCATCGGAGTTGGAGAAGGGGCGCGCGTACCTTCGTCGCCAATGGACGCCGCGCATGCGGAACGGAGCGCGGGAACGGAGCGTTTGCGTTTCGTGGCCGCGAAGCGCGAGCGGCGAGTCGCGGCGCCCGCACGATCCGCTCGAAACGGTGGCGGGCGCCATGCTGCGGCGCTTCGATAGCGCCGCGATCCGGCGGCGGTCCGCGCCCGCGCGTTCGCCCGCGCGGACCCGTGCCGTCTCGCGGCGCGCCGCGGCCTACATCACGACTTTCACGACTTCGCCCACGCGCCGCCCGCGCTCGGCGTGTCGCCCTGCGTCCACCATTTCGCGCAGTACTTCGCGCCCTGGTACATCACGCATGCGCCGGCCGGATACGCGGTCGTCGACGACCACGCCGGCGCATTGCCGCCGACCGGCTTCCACACCGACGACTGGCCCGGAATGTCGCCTTGCGTCCACCATTGCGCCTGATAGGTCGTGCCCTGGTACGTGACTGTCGCGCCTGCCGTGTAGACCTGCGTCGCCGACCACGGTGCGCCCGGCTGCGGCTTGCCGCCGCCGTCCGAGCCGCCGCCGTAGTTCGGGTCCTGCGTCACGCCCGAGCCCCAATGGCCGCCCAGCTGCTTGAAGATCGACGAAAACGCGTACGGCTGCTGCGCGACGCCCGAGCAGATCGGCGATGCGTACTGCGAGCCGCCGTCGCACGCCTTGTCGCGCGTGATCGACCAGATGCCGACGAAGCCGTAGTCGTTGTTCGCGGCCGTCGTCTGCACGCTCTGCGCGTTCGCGAGCGTGAACGTTTCGCCTTGCACGTCGTTCACGCCGATCATCGGCGTGACGCCGACGAGCTGCTTGAGCTGCGCGTCGGTCTGCGGCTTGCCGACCGACTTGTACGCGGTGTCGAGCTGCGAATAGAGTCCCTGCGCGGCGCTGATCGCGGCCGCGCCCATGTCGATGCCGGCGGGGCCGTAATCCATCGTCATGATGTTCACCGCGTCGAGCGTCACGTTGTTCGCGAGCGCCGCGTTCAGCACGTTCAGGCCGTCCTGAACCAGACCCGTCGGCATGGCCGGCAGCGTCAGCGTCACGTGCAGCGGCTTGCCCTTCGCTGCGTAATCGGCCTGCAGTTGCGCGACTGCCTGGAAGTTGCGCGTGACGGCCGCCGAATCCTGCTGCGACGCGCCTTCGACGTCGAAGTCGACATGCGTCAGGCCGTACGTATCGATCACGGTTTGATACGCGCCCTTCAGCGCGGCCACGCTCGAGCACGCCTGCATCAGCGGCAGCCCGGCCGCGCCGCCGAACGACACCGCGACGTCGCCGCCTTTCGCGCGATAGTTCGACACCGACGTCGCGATCGTGTTGAGCAGATCGCCCGTCGCGCCGTTGCCGATCGGCTGCACGCCGCCCCACGACGGCGCGCACTGGTTGCCGCCCGACACGACGAACGCGAGCATGAATTGCTGGATGCCTTGCTGCACGCCGATCCGATCGACGAGCGGCGTCGGATAGAGCGTCACGTCGACGTACGGCGCGTAGGCGCCCGCCGCCTGCGACGCGCCTGCCGCCGCCAACAGACAGCCCGCCGCGATCGCACGCGGGACGAAGCGGGACAACATGCTGAAGTTCATTGTTCTCTCCATGTTGATGGGTGGATATGCTGGCCTGCATATCACCGTTGCGTCGCCGCGCTCGATGGGCGGTCGACGTTTCGGCGTGCACATCATGGAGGAATCGCTCGCATTATGGAATCGTTAGTCGTTCTTTTTATTATTCGGATTCAAGGTTCGACGCGTGATTCGATTTGCGATCCGAAATGATCGCGCGCATTGATTGCAAGGATGCGATCGCAGCGCGAGATGCGTGCGGTTCATGCGCGGTCCGGCGTGCGCGAAGTGAAACGCGATGCGCGGCGCATTGCACGTCGCGCATCGCTTCGTCCCGTTTCGTCCCGTTTCGTTTCGAGATCAGCGATACCAGCGCGGCGTGTAGACCCATTCGCGCGCGCCGTCGCGAACGACGCGGCGCGTCGTCGACGAGCCGACGATCACCATCGTGCGCATGTCGACTTGCTGCGCGGACAGTGCGCCGAGCGTCGTCGTGACGAGCGCGGCGCCGGGGCGGCCGATGTCGCGGCCGAGCACGACGATCGTGTCCGGCGCGCGGTGCCTGCGCACGACGTCGAGCGCGCGGTCGAACTGCACGGGCCGCGCGCGCGACACCGGGTTGTAGAACGCGAGCGCGAGATCGGCGGCCGCTGCGTGATCGATGCGCTTTTCGATGATCGCCCACGGCTTCAGGTTGTCGGACAGCGAGATCATGCAGAAGTCGTGGCCGAGCGGCGCGCCGGCTTCGGCGGCCGTCGCGAGCGCGGCCGACACGCCGGGCACGACGTCGAGCTCGACGGCCGCCCAGCGCGCGTCGTCGGAGCCGTCGAGCGCTTCGAGCACGGCCGCCGCCATCGCGAACACGCCGGGATCGCCCGAGGACACGACCGCGACGCGCCGGCCTTGCGCCGCGAGCTCGAACGCGTGACGCGCGCGCTGCAATTCTTCGCGATTGTCGGAGACGTGCAGCGCTTGGTCCGCGCGGAACGGGCCCGCCATGTTCACGTAGGTCGCGTAGCCGACGACGTCGGTCGCGTCGGCGAGCGCCGCGCGCGCGGCGGGCGTCATCAGATCGGCGCGGCCGGGGCCGAGGCCGAGCACCGTCAGGCGGCCGCGCGTCGCGCCGAGCGTTGCGGGATCGACGGGCGCATCGGAAACGGCGATCGCGAGATCGTGCGGCGTCGCCTCCGCGTGCTTCGTGCCGACGCGCCGCGCGAGCGTGGCGGGGAGGGCGGCGTCGAGCACGCCGGACGCGTCATGTGCGTCGGTATCGACGAAACGCAGCGGCACGCGCAGCGCGCGCGCCGCTTCGGTCAGCGCGTGATCGGCGATGCGACGCGCCGGCGCGACGACGGCCGCGAGCGCGAGCGGCGCGAGATCGTGCGCGGCGAGCCGGGCGGCGATGCGCGCGGCGAGCGGCGGCAGGTTCGGCGTGGCGCTGTTTCCGCCTGCGTTCGCCTCTTCGCTCGGGTTCCGGTTCGCGATTGCATCGTGATCCGAAGCATTCCGCGCGCGATCGTCGACGCGCTCTTCATCGCCGAACGCCACAACGACGCCTCGCGGATGAATCAGCAATGCGTGCGCATCGCCGCGCGACGCGTAAGGCGTGACGCGGATCGCGCGCGCCGCGTGCGCGTCGCGCGGCAGCGCGACGTCGTCGAGCCACTGCGCATTGCCTTCGATTCGCGTGCTTTCGCCCGCAAGCAGATCGGACACGAAGCGCTTGCCCGCGGCGAGATCGGCGAGCGCGTAGCCTTCGGGCGGATTCAGCACGCATGCGCCGAAGCGCAGCTCGCCGCTCGTCGTGATCGCGGCCGCGACGCCGAGCGCGTCGGCGATTTCGCGCGCGAGCACGTTCGCGCCCGCGAGCCCGCCCAACAGCGGCACGACCGCGCTGCCGTCCTCGGCGACCGCGAGCACCGGCGGCTCCGCGCCCTTGTCGGCGAGGCACGGCGCGACGCACCGGATCACGATGCCGGCCGCGAAGAGCGCGACGATCGGCGCGCCGCGCGCATACAGCTCGCGCAGATGCGGGCCGAGTTCGGTGAACGAAACATCCGCGTCGGCGCGCCCCGCGAGCGCATGCACCTGCGCGCCGTCGTAGCGCGCCTGGATTCGGCGCGCGGTTTCGAGCGCGCCGCGCCCGAGTATCACGATCGACGGCGCGGTCGTCATCCTTGCCATTTTTCCCCCGGCACGACGAGCAACGAGAAATACGGCGACGCCATCGGATCGACTTCCGCGAGCGGCACGATTCGCTGCGCCTGCATCGTCGCGCGCTCGATGTAGCGCGCGCGATGCGCGAGCCCGAGTTCGTCGAGCACGCGGCGCACCTTGTCGAAGTTGCGGCCGAGCTTCATCACAACGGCCGCATCGGCCTTCGCGAGGCGCGCGCGCAGCTCGTCCTCGGGCAGCACGCCGGACAGCACCGAGAGGCTCTGATTCCGGTAGACGAGCGGCACGCCGAGCACCGCCGCGCCGCCCAGCATCGAGCACACGCCCGGCACGACTTGCGCGTCGTAGCGCGGCGCGAGCCGGTCGTGCAGGTACATGTACGAGCCGTAGAAGAACGGATCGCCTTCGCAGATCACCGCGACGTCGCGGCCCGCGTCGAGATGCGCGGCGACGTGTTCGGCGGCCGTGTCGTAGAAATCCGCGATCACGGTTTCGTAGCAGAGCGGCGGCGGCAGCGCTTCGGTCGTCACCGGGTAGACGAGCGGCATGTGCGTTTGCGCGTCGCTCAGATGCGCTTCGACGATGCTGAACGCGTTGCCTTTCTTGCCCTTCGCGACGAAGTAGGCGACGACGGGCGCGGCCTGCAGCACGCGCAGCGCCTTCAGCGTCAGGAGCTCGGGGTCGCCCGGCCCGACGCCGAGCCCGTAGAGGCGGCCGGTCTTGCGCGTCATTCGGCCTCCGAAGCGAGCGCGTTGACGGCGGCGGCGACCATCGCGCTGCCGCCGCGGCGGCCGGCGACCGCGACGAACGGCACGCCGCGGCTGTCGTCCGCGAGGAGCGCCTTCGATTCGGCCGCGCCGACGAAGCCGACCGGGAAGCCGAGGATCAGCGCGGGGCGGGGCGCGCCCGCGTCGATCATGTCGAGCAGATGGAAGAGCGCGGTCGGCGCGTTGCCGATCGCGACGACGCTGCCCGCGAGGTGCGGGCGCCACAGCTCGAGCGCCGCCGCCGAGCGCGTATTGCCGAGCTCGCGCGCGAGCTGCGGCACGCCGGGCTCGCCGAGCGTGCAGAGCACGGGGTTCGCGGCGGGCAGCCGCGCGCGCGTGACGCCTTCGGCGACCATCCGTGCATCGCAGAGGATCGGCGCGCCGGCTTTCAGCGCCGCGCAGCCCGCCGCGCCCGCGCCCTCGGAAAACCGCAGGTCACGAACGATGTCGACCATCCCGCACGCGTGGATCACGCGCACAGCGAGTTTTTCGAGGTCGGGCGGCACGTTCGTCAGATCGGCTTCCGCACGGATCGTCGCGAACGATTCGCGGTAGATCGCGTCGCCGTCGCGAAGGTAGTCAAGCATCAATGTCATCCTGAATGGGCCGCGTGTCGCGCGAGAGCGCGGCGGCGGCCTGGTCGATCGTCAGTTGGCGCGCGACGGCGTGGCCGAAGCCCGTCGCGCCGTCGCGCCGATAGAGGTCGTAGCGGCCCGCCGCGGTCGCGACGAGCGTGTGCGCGGCCGCGTGCGGCAATGCGCACGAGCGCGCGCAGCCGCTCAAGTGCACGTCGACGGGCGCGGCAAGCTGCGCGGCGAGCGCGCGCGCGTCGGCTTTCGTGTCGGCGGGCGAACGCGCGCAGCCCGTCGAGCCCGCGCATGCGACGACGTGCGCGAGCGGCGCCGACGCGTCGCACACGAAGCCGAGCGCGGCGACGCGCGCGAGGGCATCGTGTGCGGCATCGCGCGCGACGCCCGGCAGCATCACGCCTTGCCACGGCGTGATCCGCAGCGTGCCGTCGCCGTGCGTATCGGCGAGCGCGGCGAGCGCTTCGAGCGTCGCGGCGTCGAGCCGGCCGAGCAGCGGCTGCGCGCCGACGACGCAGCGCGCCGGGTCCCGCTCGGGCTGGATGCCGAAACGCAGCGCCGCATCGACGCGCGCGCGCCGCCAGTCGGCGAGATCCGCGCCGCGCCGCAGGGCGAACGGCAGTCGCGCTTCGGCATGCGAAAGGAATGCATCGGGCATGCATGCCGCGAGCAGATCGCGCATGCGCGTCGCGCCGGCCGGCGCGAGCTCGACGAAGCTCGTCACGAGTGCGCGCACGCATTCGACCGCCTGCGCCGGCGCGACGGCGGCGAGCGCGCCGGCAAGCGGCGCGGCCGGCTCGCCCTCGACGGGCGGGCAGCCGGCCAGGCCGATCGCGAGCCACGTGTCGCCTCGCGCGTCGCGCAGCGCGGACAGCCAGATGTCGTGCGGATGATCGAGCGCGGCGAGCCGCTCGCCGCCGTCGAGCAGCACGGAGAATTTCGGCGACAGCGCGGCGCTGCACGGCTGCGTCTGCAGCATGTCGAGGAGGCGGGCCGCGAGCGCGGCGCCGTCGACGAGCGCGTGCGGATCGCGGCCGGCCGTCGGGCTCAGCATCAGGTTGCGCACGTCGTCGCGCGCGGCGACGCATGCGTCGAGCGACGCCGCCGGCAAGCCTTCCGTCAGCGGTCCGAGCCCCGCATCGATCAGGGCGCGGCTGACGTGCGCCTCGCTGCCGGCCGTCACGCCGCGCAATTGCAGGTTCGCGCGATTGGTCGCTTCGATCACGCCCGAGCCGAACGCACGCGCGGCGGCCGCGACCGCGCGCGCCTGCGCGGCGGCGAGCGCGCCGCCCGGCAGCTTGATCCGGCACAGGCCGCCGTCGCGCGCGGCGACGATGCGCACGAGCCCAGGGCACGCGCTCGCGGCGCGGGCGGCGTCGGATGAAAAAACGGCGGCGGAAGGATTCAACGGCGCTCCGGATCAAGCGTCGCGCGACGGCCCGAGCCGGCCGTTCCGCGCGAATGCGCACGAGCGGCGAGCTACGGCATCGGTACACCCCGCCCGATGTTGGCTGGCACGAACGAAACGTCCCGGCAGGTCTCCTGGCTGGCAGGTCGTCATCCGCAGCGGGCCTTCCCGGCGGCCGCGAGTGGGCGGCGTGGCCAGTGGCGTGGATCGGATGCGGACTCGCTACTCACAGTTGCGGGGGCAGCCGCAGCGGCGCGGCGCGCCCTGCGTTCCCTCTTGGGCCCCGTGGGGCGCCGGTCGACGGACGCTGTATTATGCCTTTTTTCGCCACGCCCGAGCGCAGGATGCGCGGCGCGCAGGCGACGCTTTCAGGATCGACGGGAACACGATGGAGTACGACGGATGACCGCGTGGTTGACGGTGGTGGGCATCGGCGACGACGGATACGCGGGGCTCGGCAAGCGCGCGCGGCGCGCGCTCGCCGAGGCGGCGGTGGTGATGGGCGGCGAGCGTCATCTCGCGATGCTGCCGGCGCGGCACGGGGCCGAGCGCGCACCGTGGCCGAAGCCATTCGATCTCGCGCCGCTTCTCGCGCGGCGGCCCGCGCGCGCGTGCGTGCTCGCGAGCGGCGATCCGATGCTGTTCGGCGTCGGCGCGACGCTCGCACGCACGCTCGCGCCGCACGAATGGCGCGTGCTGCCCGCGCCGTCGTCGCTGTCGCTCGCGGCCGCGCGCGTCGGCTGGGCGCTGCAGGACGTCGACGCGGTGTCGCTCGTCGGCCGGCCGCTCGCGTCGCTCCACCGGCATCTGTATCCGGGCCGGCGTCTGCTCGTGCTGAGCGCCGACGGCGCGACGCCTGCCGCGATCGCGGGCGCGCTCGTCGCACGCGGCTTCGGGCCGAGCGCGCTCAGCGTGTTCGAGCATCTCGGCGGCCCGCTCGAGCGGCGCACCGACGCGCGCGCGGACGCATGGGGCGACGCACGCACGGCGGCGCTCAATCTCGTCGCGATCGAATGCCGCGCGTGCGACGATGCGCCGCGTCTCGCGCTCACGCCCGGCTTGCCCGACGACGCGTACCGCCACGACGGCCAGTTGACGAAACGCGATCTGCGCGCGCTCGCGCTCGCCCGGCTCGCGCCCGCGCCGGGCGAATTGCTGTGGGACGTCGGCGCGGGCTCCGGCTCGATCGGCATCGAATGGATGCGCGCGCATCCGAGCTGCAAGACGGTCGCGATCGAAGCGCATCCGGACCGGCAGCGCTTCATCGAGCACAACCGCGACGCGCTCGGCGTGCCCGCGCTCGAGCTCGTCGCGGGCCGCGCGCCCGACGCGCTCGCGGGCCTGCCCGCGCCCGACGCGGTGTTCGTCGGCGGCGGCGTGAGCCGCGACGGCGTGCTCGACTCATGCTGGGCGGGCCTGAAGCCGGGCGGCCGCTTCGTCGCGCACGCGGTCACGCTGCAAGGCGAAGCCGCGCTCGTCGCGTGGCGCGAGCGGCATGGCGGCACGCTCACGCGTGTGTCGGTCGCGCACGCGCAGCCGCTCGGCGGCTTCGACGCGTGGCGGCAGGCGCTGCCCGTCACGCTGTACGACGCGCGCAAGCCGCGCGAGCCGCGCGAGCCGCACGAGCCGCACGAGCCGCACGATAGGCAGCCGGAGCGCGGATGATGCGAGACGAAACGCCCGAGCAGCCGGCGCCGCTGCGCTTCGGTTACACGACGGGCAGCTGCGCGACCGCGACGTCGCTCGCGGCCGCGCGCCTGCTGCTGAGCGGGCACGCGAGCGACATGGTCGAAATCGTGCTGCCGAAGGGGCAGCACGTCGCGATGCGGCTCGAGTTCTGCCGCGCGACCGACGACGGCGGCGCCGAGGCGGGCACGATCAAGGACGCGGGCGACGATCCCGACGTCACGCACGGCGCGCTCGTGTTCGCGCGCGTGCGGCTCGTTCACGAACCGGGCGTGCGTTTTCGCGCGGGGCCGGGCGTCGGCACGGTCACGCGGGCGGGGCTCACGATCCCGGTCGGCGAGCCGGCGATCAACCCGGTGCCGCGCCGGATGATGACCGAGCACCTCGTCGCGTTCGCGGCCGAGCATGGCTACGCGGGCGGCTTCGACGTAGAGATCGGCGTCGAGGGCGGCGAAGCGCTCGCATTGAAGACAATGAACCCGCGTCTCGGGATCGTCGGCGGATTGTCGATCCTCGGCACGACGGGCATCGTGCGGCCGTTCTCGTGCTCCGCGTACATCGCGTCGATTCATCAGGGGATCGACGTCGCGCGCGCGAACGGCGTGCAGCACATCGCCGCGTGCACCGGCAACGCGAGCGAGGACGCGGTGCGCGCGCGCTATGGCCTCCCCGACATCGCGCTGATCGAAATGGGCGACTTCGCGGGCGCGGTGCTCAAGTACCTGCGCCGCGCGCCCGTGGAGCGGCTCACGCTGTGCGGCGGCTTCGGCAAGCTGAGCAAGCTCGCGGCGGGCCACCTCGATCTGCACAGCCGCCATTCGAGCATCGACTTGCCGCTGCTCGCCGAGTGGGCGGGCGAAGCCGGCGCGAGCGCCGTGCTGCAGTACGAGATCCGCGCGGCGAACACGAGCCAGCAGGCGTTGGCGCTCGCGCTCGCGCACCACGTGCCGCTCGGCGACGTTGTCTGCGCGCACGTGCGCCGCGTCGCGCGCGACGTCGTGCCGAACGAGGTCGAGGTCGAGGCGCTCGCGATCGACCGCGAGGGCCGCATCGTCGGCGTCGCGCCATGAGCGCGCGCCGCGTGCTGCTGCTCGGCGGCACGGGCGACGCGCTGCGCGTCGCGCGCACGCTCGCGCCGAGCGACGTATACAGCCTCGCCGGCCTCGGCAAGGTGCCGGACGATCTCGCATGCGGCGTGCGCGTCGGCGGCTTCGGCGGCGCCGACGGGCTCGCGCGCTATCTGCGCGAGCACGCGATCGCGCTCGTCGTCGACGCGACGCATCCGTTCGCCGCGCGGATCAGCGCGAACGCGGCCGCCGCGTGCCGCGCGGCCGGCGTGCGCTACTGGGCGCTGCGCCGCGCGCCATGGCGGCCGCAGCCCGGCGACGACTGGCGCGGCGTCGCCGATTGGGGCGGCGTCGCCGCCGCGATCGCGCCGTTCGCGCGGCCGCTTTTCACGCTCGGGCGCGAGCCGCTCGCGCATCTCGACGACATCCCGCCGCATCAGCACTGGATCGTGCGCTGCCTCGACGCGCATCCGGGCAACGCACGCGCGCACGTGCTCGCCGCACGCGGGCCGTTTACGGCCGATGGCGAACGCGCGCTTTTCGCGACCGCCGGAATCGACGTCGTCGTCAGCAAGAACAGCGGCGGCGCGGCGACGGAAGCGAAGCTCGACGTCGCGCGCGAGCGGCGCGTTCCGGTCGTGATGGTCGAGCGGCCGGCGCTGCCCGATGCGGATCAGGCATTCGGCGACACGGCCGCGCTCGCCGACGCGCTGCGCGCGTTTCGCGCGTCGTGATGAACCGCGTGTGCGACGCGCGCGCATCGGCGCGGCATGCCGGAGCGGCAACCGGGCGCCGCTCGCCGCCGCGCCGCATGCTTCACGCGTCGCGCCGAACCGCGTGTTCGGCGCGGCCGCATCGGCGCGCGACGCCGGGACGACGACCGGACGCGAACGGCCGCGCGCGCGGACCGATCCGCCGCGCGCGCGCCGATGCCGCCGCGTCCGGCGAGTGCGCATGGCGTTGCGCGCGGAATTCGATGCGCTTGCCGGCGCGCACGACGCACGGCGCGCCCATCGCATCCTCGAAACGCATCATCGAATGACGGAGCATTGAATGACGGTGTACTTCATCGGCGCGGGTCCGGGCGACCCCGAGCTGATCACGGTGAAGGGCCAGCGCCTCGTGCGCAGCTGCCCGGTGATCCTGTACGCGGGCTCGCTCGTGCCGGCCGCGGTGCTCGACGGCCATCGCGCCGAACAGGTCGTGAACACGGCGGAGCTCGATCTCGAGGCGATCGTCGCGCTGCTCGCGCAAGCGCACGCGAAAGGGCGGGACGTCGCGCGCGTGCATTCCGGCGACCCGTCGCTGTACGGCGCGATCGGCGAGCAGATCCGCCGGCTCGTCGCGCTCGGGATTCCTTACGAAATCGTGCCCGGCGTGACCGCGACGGCCGCGTGCGCGGCGGCGCTCGGCGTCGAGCTGACGCTGCCGGGCGTCGCGCAGACCGTGATCCTCACGCGCTACGCGGGCAAGACGACGATGCCCGAAGGCGAGACGCTGACGAGCCTCGCCGCGCACCGCGCGACGCTCGCGATCCATCTCGGCGTGCGGCATCTCGCGCGGATCGTCGCCGATGTGCTGCCGCATTACGGCGCCGATTGCCCGATCGCGGTGATCTACCGCGCGAGCTGGCCCGACGAGGCGCGCGTGACGGGCACGCTCGCCGATATCGTCGACAAGGTCGCCGGCACGTCGATCGAGCGCACCGCGCTGATCCTGATCGGGCGCGTGCTCGACGCGGAGGGCTTCGACGAGTCGACGCTCTACGCGAAAGGGTGAAGGTCGCTTCGGTCGATGCGGGCGCGTCGAGAACGCATGCGAACGCGAAGGGATTGGGTGTTTCTCCAGCGGCGTGCATGCGCGTGCGTGCGCGTCGATGTCGGTGTGCGATGTTCAGGGACCGGTGGACGGAGCGCCGGCGGAGCGGAGCGATGCGCGGCGCCTCCCGTCGATCCGTGCCGCCGCCCGCCTCCGCGCTTCACGTTCGATGCCGATGCGCCGCGTCGCTCGCGCCCGCCTGAGCGGCGCTTCGTTGACGACGCGTCCGAACGGGCGCGTCAGTGCGTCGCCGCAGTCGGCGTGACGATGTCGATCGGCTCGCTTTCGTTCCACAGACGATCGAGCGCGGTGACCGCATACCGGTATTCGCGATCGGCGCGCGCGGTGATGTCGACATAGTCGGTTCCCCGAACCGTCGCGAGCAAATGGCGCGCGTCGTGGTCGGCGCACATGTCTTGCCGTCCCGGCTCGTGGCGATAGATCGCGTACGACGTCGAGTCGTTCGAGCGCGGCTTCCATCGCAGCCGCACGCCGTCGGGCGTCCGCTCCGCGCGAAGATCCTTCGCGGGCGGCGGCGAAGACGCATCGATCGCGCGCATCGCCGGCACGAGCGCCGGACGCGAATACCACGTGCGATTGACGAGCGTCGTCGCGCCGAGACGGTCCGCGCGCACGTCCTTCGCGGAAAAGTAGATGTCGCCTTTCACCTCGGCGACGGTGCGATTGAACGCCAGGTGGTTGCTCAATTCGGCGGGATCGGACCAGCCCGGCGATTGATTCGACGTGCCGACCTTGTACGCCGCCTGCCCGATGTACAGGTGCACGTTGCCGCCGCGCGCCTCGTTCGCCCACCACGACACGACCTTGTCGTAATCGGCGGGCGCGAAGCCTTGCGCCCAGTACACTTGCGGGACGACGTAATCGATCCACCGCTCGCGCAGCCATCGGCGCGTGTCCGCATACAGGTCGTCGTAGGTCTGCACGGCTGCCGAGGTCTGCGAGCCCTGCGGATCGGTCGCCGCATTGCGCCAGACCGCGAACGGCGAGATGCCGAATTTCACCCACGGCTTCGCGGCCTTGATGCGCTGCGCGAGCGTCTCGACGAGGCGATCGACGTTGTCGCGGCGCCAGTCGGCGAGCGTCGAAAAGCCCGTCCCGTATTGCGCGTAGGCCGACGCATCGTCGAACGTCTCGCCCTTGACCGGATACGGATAGAAGTAGTCGTCGAGATGGACGCCGTCGACATCGTAGCGGCCGACCGCGTCCATGATCGCGTCGACGACGAACGCGCGCACGGCCGGGACGCCCGGGTTGTAGTACAGCTTGCCGCCGTAGCGGACGACCCAGTCCGGATGCTGGCGGGCCGGGTGCGTGGGAACGAGCGCATCGATGCGCTCGTCCATCGCGATGCGATACGGATTGAACCACGCATGCAGCTCGAGATTGCGCCGATGCGCTTCGGCCACGGCGAACGCGAGCGGATCGTAGCCCGGATCGCCGCCCTGCGCGCCCGTCAGATACTTCGACCATGGCTCGAACGGCGACGGCCAGAACGCGTCCGCGGTCGGACGGATCTGCAGGATCACCGCGTTGCGGTTCATGCGGACCGCGTCGTCGAGCCATGCGCGCAGTTCGGCCTGCTGATCGGCGACGGCGAGGCCCGGGCGGGACGGCCAGTCGATGTTGATCACCGACGCGATCCACGTGCCGCGGAACTGCCGCTTCGGCATCGTCTCGTCCGGCCGGCACGCGACGTCGGACGCCGCGCCGGCCGGGGCCGCGAACGCGCCGGCGGACAGCACGAGCGCAGCCGCGACGAGATGACGGAGTCGAGTCGACATCATGGGAATTTCCTTGGCCGGTTCGGTTCGAGAGAGGCATGAAGTTCAATAGGGACCGTCACGCACCGGACGAGTTCCGGATCGGACCAGAGGCGGCGCGCATCGGCGATGCGCCGATCCGCCAATGCGCCGAGGTTTGCCCGCGAAATTCGGCGCGTGAAGGAAAACGCGCGCTTCGCGGCGGATCACGCGCCGCTTCGCGCGACGGCGAGCCGCAGCGGCGCGAAGCGCGCGGCCATCGCGGCCATCAAGATGCACACGGCGGCCATGAAGCCCCACGCCGGCGACAGATCGGCGACGTTCTGCCGGATCACGCCCGCGACGAACGGGAAGAGGCCTGCGATCAGGTAGCCGATTCCCTGGACGAATCCGGTGAGCGCGCCGGCCTCGGCCGCGTTCGGCGCGTGATCGAGCGCGACGATCAGCGACAGCGGGAACAGTGCGCCAATGCCGAGGCCGATCAGCAATGACGCGGGCAATGCGAAATCGAGCGGCGCCGCGATCAGCACGATCAAGCCGGCGAACAGCGACGCGATCGCGGCGAAGAGCGCGGGGCGGCGATCCGGCAGGCGATCGATGCACGTCGACACGGTGAGCCCCGCGACCACCTCGGCGAGCGTCACGCCGCCGAGCAGCCCGCCCGCCGCTTCGGACGACCAGCCGAGCGACACGTAATACGGCGGCAGCCACGCGAGCACGAGCGTGTAGGCGCCCGTGCCGAGGCCGAAGAACGCGGCGAGCAGCCATGCGCGCGCGTCGTGCGTGCGCCGCGCGGCCGGACGCGCATGCGTGCCGCTGGCCGCAGCGCGCGTCGCGAGCGGCCACAGCAATGCAGCCATGATGGCAGGCAACGCCCAGCCGGCGAGCGCGAGCGTCCAGCCGATCGCGTGCGCGGCAAATGGCGTCGCGACGCTCGCGAACACGGCGCCGCCCATGATCGACGTCGAATAGAAGCCCATCACGCTGCCCGCGCGCGCGGCGAATTCGGCCTTGATGAAGGCGGGCAGGAGCGCCTGCACGGCCGCGATGCCGAGCCCCGCGCAGAGCGCGGAAGCGAGCAGCACGGCGGGCGTGTTCGCCGCGACGCGCGCTGCGCACGCGAGCCCGATCAGCGCGACGCCGAGCCACACGCCCGCGCGCACGCCGGCGCGCCGCGCGAGCCACGGCGCGCTCAGTGCGCCCGCGCCCATCAGCAGGATCGGCACGGTCGTCAGCAGGCTCGCTGCGCTGTCCGACAAGCCGGTCGCGCGCTGGAGCGTATCGAGGAGCGGTCCGAGCGACGCAAGCACCGGACGCAGGTTGAGCCCGACGAGGACGATGGCGGCGAGCCGCCACGCAGGAGAAACGAGTACGCGCATATCGAATGGGTCGGCGCGCGGCCGGCCGGCTGCCGGACGCGTGCCTTACGTATAATTGTCTTGGCATCAAGATAGATTCGACTTATCTCTACGTCAAGATAACCTGGACGAACAGGAGGGTTAATGGATCGCGCAGCACATGCAGTCGAGCAGTGGCGCCGTGAGCGTCCGGATCTCGACGCGTCCTCGATGATCGTGCTCGGCAGGCTTCAGGAGGCGGCGCTCGTCATCTCGCGCGACAGGCTCAATCCGCTTTTCGCGCGCTACGGCCTGCAGCCGGGCGAATTCGACGTGCTCGCGACGCTGCGCCGCTGCGGCGCGCCGTATGCGCTGACGCCGACGGCGCTCTACGATGCGGCGATGATTTCATCGGGCAGCATGACGAACCGGATCGATCGCATCGAGAGGGCAGGGTGGGTCGAGCGGCGCCCGAATCCGGCGGACGGGCGCGGCACGCTCGTCGGGCTGACGCCGGCTGGGTTCGCGCTGATCGACGGCGTGGTCGTCGCGCACGTCGACAACCAGCGGCGCGTGCTGTCTTCGCTGAGCGACGCGGAGCAGCGTCAACTCGCGAAGCTGCTCGACAAGCTGCTGCAAGGGCAGGCCAAAGACTGATTGCGCGATGCGCCCGACCTTCGGCAACGCATCCCTGAGCAGCGCGCATTGCTCGGGCGTCAGCACGTCGAGCCTCGGCTTGCGCGGCTTCGCGGTCGGAATGAAGCGCAGATAATCCAAACGATGCCGCGCTTTATGCGCCATTTGGGCGGCAATCGGCACCAACGCGCGACCGGCGCGCCGTGATCGGATGCATGCGAGCGACGCGGGCCGGGCCGGGCGCTCGGACGCAGCCCGGCGGCGAATCGGGAAAATCGGGAAGAGAGGGGATGCGAGACCTGCGCGATGCGGTCGCGCCGTGTGTCGCCGATTGCGTCCGTCATGACACCGTCATGATCGCGACGGACGGGAGGAGGGGATCGGCCGCGCCGCGGACCGCCGATGCGCCGGATGTCCGGTGGCGCGCGGCGGTACGCGGCGCATACGCGTGACGAGTCGCGGCTACGGCCGCGCGGGAATGTTCAACCCGCGCGCGACCGCGGGCCGCGCGAGAAATGCGTCGAGCGCGCGCGCGACGTTCGGATAGCGGTCGAACTCGACGAGTTCGCGCGCCTCATAGAAGCCGATCAGGTTGCGCACCCACGGGAAGGTCGCGATGTCGGCGATCGTATAGGCGTCGCCCATGATCCACTGACGGTCCGCGAGGCGGCCGTCGAGCACCGCGAGCAGGCGCTTCGCCTCGCCGACGTAGCGGTCGCGCGGACGCTTGTCCTCGTACTCGCGTCCCGCGAACTTGTGGAAGAAGCCGAGCTGGCCGAACATCGGCCCGATGCCGCCCATCTGGAACATCAGCCACTGGATCGTCTCGTAGCGGCGCGCGGGATCGGCCGGAACGAACTGACCGGTCTTGTCGGCGAGATAGAGCAGGATCGCGCCCGATTCGAACAGCGCGAGCGGCTGGCCGCCCGGGCCGTGCGGATCGATGATCGCCGGAATCTTGTTGTTCGGGTTCAGCGACAGGAACTCGGGCGACATCTGGTCGCCCGTGTCGAAGCGCACGACGTGCGGCTCGTACGGCAGCCCCGTTTCCTCCAGCAGGATCGACACCTTGACGCCGTTCGGCGTCGGCAGCGAGTAGAGCTGGATGCGGTCCGGATGCCGCGCGGGCCATTTCTTCGTGATCGGGAACTCGGAGAGATCGGACATGGATAGGCTCGGTCGTTGAAGCGATGAAGACGGCGCGACGCGCCCGCCCGCAGGCGCGGGCGGGCGGCGCGGTCCGCACAATGTAGCCGATCCCGCGCATTATTGCCGGCGGCGACGCGAAATCGCGCGATTTCGTCCGAGGCATCGCCCGCGGCCGGCGCGCGCGGTGGCGTCAGCTTCGCCCTTCGGCCACCGCGTGCTCGCGCAGCACCGCGATGAACGCGCGCAGCTTCGGCGGCACGTGCTTGCGGTTCGCGTAGTAGAGCCACATCGGCGGCAGCGCCCGGCACGCGCCCGGCAGCACTTCGCGCAGCGTGCCGCGGCGCAGGTCGTCCTCGATCCGTTCGCGCATGAACACGAACGCGATGCCCGCGCCCGCGCGCGCGGCGTCGATCACCGCGCCCGTATCGGTGGTGACGAAGTGGCCCGCGACGTCGAGATCGACGTCGCGACGGCCGTCGCGCAGCGGCCATTTGTGCAGACGGCCGCTCTTCGGGAAGCGGAAACGGACGCACATGTGCCGCGCGAGGTCGGCGACCTTCGCCGGCGTGCCGTGCTGCGCGAGATAGCCGGGCGTCGCGACGAGCGCGCACGCGAGCGCGGGCGCGATCTTCACGCCGACCATCCCGGGCTGCAGCCGGTCGGCGAGGCGTATCCCGGCGTCGAGCCGTTCCTTGACGATGTCGACGAGATGATCCTCGTAGCGAATCTCGACGCCCACTTTCGGGTAGCGGCGGAAGAACTCGGCGAGCACGTCGGCCGTGACGACCGATTTCGCGAGATGCAGCGCGCTGATTCGCAGCAGGCCTTCGGGCTCGTCGTGCGCGTCGTTCAGCGCGTCGCGCGCGTCGACGACCTGCCGGTACGGCAGCGCCGTCGCGTCATGATAGCGCTGGCCGGCTTCCGTCAGGCTTACGCCGCGTGTGCTGCGGCTGAACAGTTTGACTTTCAGCTCGCTTTCGAGCTGCCCGATCGCGAGGCTCACGGCGGCGGGCGTCAAGCCGAGCGCCGCCGCCGCGCGCGTGAAGTTGCCGTGCGTGACGACGCTGATGAACACATGCAGGCCGCCGAGTGGATCGTGTCGCAGAGTCATTAGAAAAACTTGAAACGTTTGTGAGCGGAATACCGATTCTCTCAGATACCGTCAATCTCTACACTGGCTCGCAGTCGAACCGAAAGGAGCCGCCGATGTCCATCGAACTCACGCTTGAACGCGCGCAGCGCATCGTCGATGCAGGCGTCGCGAACGCCACGCGTCTGCACGCCGCGGGCGTCGCGGTCGCGATCGCCGTCGTCGACGCGGGCGCGCATCTCGTCGCGTTCGCGCGGATGGACGACGCGTTCATCGGCGCGATCGACCTCGCGACGCGCAAGGCGGGCACGTCCGCACGCTTCCGGGTGCCGAGCGCGTCGCTCGGCGCGCTGTCGGCGGGCGACGGGCCGATCCGGACGATCGAGCACAGCAACGGCGGGCTCGTCACGTTCGGCGGCGGCCTGCCGCTCGTCGACGCGCACGGACGCTGCGTGGGCGCGGTCGGCGTGTCGGGCGGCACGGTCGACGACGACGAAGCCATCGCCCGGGCGTGCATCGACGCTTTCGCAACCCTTCTGAACGCAGGACAAGGAGCAAGGACATGACACAGAAACGCATTCTGGTGACGGGCGCAGGCTCGGGATTCGGCCGCGAAGTCGCGCTGCGGCTCGCCGCGAAGGGCCATCACGTGATCGCGGGCGTGCAGATCGTCCCGCAGATCACCGAGCTGAACGCCGAGGCCGCGCGGCGCGGCGTCGAGCTCGATGTCGTGAAACTCGACGTCACGTCGGCGCGCGACCGCGCACAGGCCGCGCATTGGGATGTCGACGTGCTGCTGAACAACGCCGGCGCGGGCGAGGCGGGCGCGCTCGTCGATCTGCCCGTCGACATCGTCCGCGAGCTGTTCGAGACCAACGTGTTCGGGCCGCTCGAGCTGACGCAGCAGGTCGCGCGCGGGATGATCGCGCGCGGGCGCGGCAAGATCGTGTTCGTGTCGTCGATCGCCGGGCTCATCACGGGCGCTTACACGGGCGCGTATTGCGCGTCGAAGCACGCGGTCGAAGCGGTCGCCGAGGCGATGCACGCGGAGCTCGCAGCGCACGGAATCCGGATCGCCGTTGTCAATCCCGGGCCGTACAGCACGGGCTTCAACGATCGGATGGTGGAGACGCCGCGCCGCTGGCTCGATCCGTCGCGCGACTCGACGACGCCCGCGAAGCTGACGTTCCCGCTCGAGCAGTTCGATCCGGAGGAAATGATCGAGAAGATGGTCGAAGTGTCCGAAAGCGACGGCGGGCTGTTCCGGAACCTGCTGCCCGCCGCGGTCGAGCAGTTCGTGCGCGATGAGCAGGCGCACGCGTGGACGCGCCGCCAGAACGACGACGGCCAGGCGTGAGCGCCCGGCAGGCGGGGCCGGCGCCGGGCGGCGCGGGCCGCGTCGGCCGCCGATGGCGCGCGGCTTTCTGCACGCCATGAAGGCAATCGCTCCGGCGTTCGCGCCGGTTTTCGTTACCGCGGTTTCCGGTAGCGGATGCCGTCCACCTTCGTGCTGACGCGCGTGCCGGCCCGGCCTTCGGCGATCGCGACGATGTCCGCCAGCGAGCCGATCACCGCGTCGTGCCCCGTCTGTCTCGCGAATTCCATCGCCGCCTGCACCTTCGGCCCCATCGAGCCGGCGGCGAAGCCGAGCCGTTCGAGCTCGTCCGGATGCGCGGCCTCGATCGCCGACTGCGTCGGCTTGCCCCAGTCGACGTACGCGCCGTCGACGTCGGTCGCGATCACGAGCAGGTCCGCATGCAGCTCGCGCGCAAGCAGCGACGCGCACAGATCCTTGTCGATCACCGCCTCGACGCCCGCGAGCTTGCCGCTTGCTTCGTAGCGCGTCGGGATGCCGCCGCCGCCCGCGCAGATCACGATCGTGCCTTTCTCGAGCAGCCACTTGATCGGACGGATCTCGAAGATGCGCCGCGGCCGCGGGCTCGGCACGACGCGGCGGAACTTGTCGCCGTCGGGCGCGATGTGCCAGCCTTTTTCCCGCGCGAGCCGCTCGGCTTCGTCGTGCGAATAGACGGGGCCGATCGGCTTCGTCGGATGCTCGAACGCCGGATCGGCCGGATCGACCTCGACTTGCGTCAGGAGCGTCGCGAACGGCGCGTCGGGCGGCAGCAGATTGCCCATTTCCTGCTCGATCAGATAGCCGATCATCCCTTCCGTCTGCGCGCCGAGCACGTCGAGCGGGTAGGGCGCGACTTCGGGGTAGGCCGCGCCCTGCAGCGCGAGGAGCCCGACCTGCGGCCCGTTGCCGTGCGCGATCACGAGCTCGTTGCCGGGCGCGATCTGCGCGATCTGCGCGACCGCGATCTTCACGTTTTGCCGCTGCTGGGCCTCGGTCATCGGCTGATTGCGCTGCAAGAGCGCGTTGCCGCCCAATGCGATGACGATACGCATCGTGTTTCTCCTTGAAAGTGCGGACGGCGCGGCCTCGGGCACCGTCCTGTTGCGCGCCGAATCGTCAAATGCCGCCGAGCGTCGACACGAGGACCGCCTTGATCGTATGCATGCGGTTTTCCGCCTGCTCGAACGCGATGCAGCGGGGCGATTCGAACACTTCGTCGGTGACTTCGATGCCGTCCTTCAAATGTGGATAGCGTTCGGCGATCTCTTTGCCGACCTTCGTCTCGCAGTTATGGAACGCCGGCAGGCAATGCATGAAGCGCGTGCGCGGGTTGCCCGTCGATTCGATCAGCTTGCGGTTCACCTGATACGGCAGCAGCGCCTTGATCCGCTCGTCCCACGCGTCGACGGGCTCGCCCATCGACACCCACACGTCGGTGTGGATGAAGTCGACGCCCTTGACCGCCTCGCACGGATCTTCGGTCAGCATGATCCGCGCGCCGCTTTCGGCGGCGAACGCTTCGCACTGCGCGATGAAGTCCGCGGCGGGCCAGAGCGACTTCGGCGCGCCGATCCGCACGTCCATCCCGAGCTTCGCGCCGATCAGCAGCAGCGAATTGCCCATGTTGTTGCGCGCGTCGCCGAGATACGCGTAGCGGATGTCGTGCAGCGGCTTGTCGCTGTGCTCGCGCATCGTCATCACATCGGCGAGCATCTGCGTCGGGTGGTACTCGTCGGTGAGCCCGTTGAAGACGGGCACGCCCGCATGGTGCGCGAGCGCCTCGACGATCTCCTGGCTGAAGCCGCGGTACTCGATCGCGTCGTACATCCGGCCGAGCACGCGCGCCGTGTCCTTCATGCTTTCCTTGTGGCCGATCTGCGACGACGTCGGATCGATGTACGTGACGTTCGCGCCCTGGTCGTACGCGGCGACTTCGAACGCGCAGCGCGTGCGGGTCGACGTCTTTTCGAAGATGAGCGCGATGTTCTTGCGCAGCAGGCGCGGCTGCTCGGTGCCGCTGTACTTCGCGCGCTTCAGGTCGCGCGCGAGGTCGAGCAGATAGCGCAGCTCGCGCGCGTTGTGGTGCATCAGGCTCAGCAGATTGCGGTTGTGCAGGTTGAAGCTCATCTGGTTTCTCCGTAGGTTGTCGGGGTTGCGGCGTCGCGCCGATCGGGTCTTCAGTAGTCCACGGGATCGCGCAGGACCGGGCAGGTCATGCAGTGGCCACCGCCGCGGCCGCGCCCGAGCTCGCTCGAGCCGATCGTGATCACCTCGACGCCCGCCTTGCGCAGCAGCGTGTTCGTGTACGTGTTGCGGTCGTAGCCGACCACGACGCCCGGCTCGACGCATACCATGTTGTTGCCGTCATCCCATTGCTCGCGCTCGGCCGCGAAATTGTTGCCGCCCGTCTCGACGACGCGCAGCGACTTGAGCCCGAGCGCCTGCGCGACGACGTCGACGAACGGCTTGTCTTCGCGCTCGATGTCGATGCCGTAGTGCGCGTCGCCGCCCGGGCGCAGCGAGAACGGGACGATCCGGTTCACGACTTCGGGGAAGATCGTCACGAGATCGCGGTCGCAGAAGCTGAACACGGTGTCGAGGTGCATCGACGCGCGCGAGTTCGGCAGGCCGGCGACGATCACGCGCTCGGCCGCGCCCTTCGCGAACAGCGACTGCGCGAGCTGGCCGATCGCCTGGCGCGACGTGCGCTCGCCCATTCCGACGAGCACGACGCCGCGGCCGATCGGCATCACGTCGCCGCCTTCGAGCGTCGCCATCCCGTGATCCTGGTCGGGATCGCCGTACCAGATGTCGAACTTCGCGTCGGCGAACTGCGGATGGAACTTGTAGATCGCCGTGACGAGGAGCGTCTCCTGCCGGCGCGCGGGCCAATGCATCGGATTGAGCGTGACGCCGCCGTAGATCCAGCACGACGTGTCGCGCGTGAACATCATGTTCGGCAGCGGCGGCAGCACGAACGACGACTGGCCGAGGTAGTCGCGAAACAGCGTGAGCACCTTCGAGCGCTCGCCGCCCGCGATGTCGCTCGCGGCGACGCCGCCGATCAGGAATTCGGCGAGCGTGCGCGGCTCGAGGCTTTCGAGCCACGCGCGCATTTCGCCGACGAGGCCGACGCCGACGCTGTCGGGCGTGATCTTTCGGTCGAGAATCCACTTGAGCGCGACGGGATTCTTGACGGTATCGGTCAGCAGGTTGTGCATCTCGAGCACTTCGACGCCGCGCTCGCGCATCTTCGATACGAAGTCGAAGTGGTCGCGCTTCGCCTGGTTCACCCACATCACGTCGTCGAACAGCAGCTCGTCGCAATTGCTCGGCGTGAGGCGCTGATGCGCGAGCCCCGGCGAGCAGACGAGCACCTTTCGCAGCTTGCCGACTTCGGAATGGACACCGACTTGAGAGATGGCGTTGGTCATGTTGGTTACCTCTTCGATCAAAGGGTGATGAGCCCGCTATGGAGCGCGTAGGCCGCGAGGACTGCGGCGGCGGCCGTCGCCGCGAAGATCAGCTTTTCGGCGGCCGTGAAAACCGTCTTGCCGAGCTCGCGCTTCGCTTTCGCGAAGAACAGCGCGCCCGGCGCATAGAGCAGTGCGGACAGCAGCAGATACTTGATGCCGCCCGCGTACAGCAGCCACACCGCGTAGAGCACGGCGATCGCGGCGACGAAACCGTCCTTGCGGCGGGCGCGCGCGTCGTTCTCGTAGGTCTCGCCGCGCACGGCGATAAGGAGCGCATAGGCGGCCGACCAGAAGTACGGGATCAGGATCATCGACGTCGCGAGATAGATCAGCGACAGATAGGTGCTTTGCGAGAACAGCGTGATGAGCAGGAACACCTGGACGAGCGCATTCGTGAGCCAGAGCGCGTTCGCGGGCACGTGATTCGCGTTCTCCTTGCGCAGGAACGCGGGCATCGTATGGTCCTTCGCGGCCGAGAACATGATCTCCGCGCAGAGCAGCACCCACGACAGCAGCGCGCCGGCGAGCGACACGACGAGGCCGACGCTGATGAGGACGGCGCCCCAGTGGCCGACGACGTGCTCAAGCACGGCCGCCATCGACGGGTTTTGCAGCTTCGCGAGCTGCGGCTGCGTCATGATGCCGAGCGACAGCACGTTGACGAGCACGAGCACGAGCAGCACGCCGACGAAGCCGATCACGGTCGCGCGGCCGACGTCGCTGCGCTTTTCCGCGCGCGCCGAGAAGATGCTCGCGCCTTCGATGCCGATGAAGACCCAGACCGTCACGAGCATCATGCTGCGGACCTGGTTCATCACCGAGCCGAGCGACGGGTTCGCGCGGCCCCAGATGTCGGCCCTGAACACGTCGAGCTTGAACGCGAAGAAGCAGATCAGGATGAACACCGCGAGCGGGACGATCTTCGCGACGGTCGTGACGAGATTGATGAACGCCGCTTGCCGGATTCCGCGCAGCACGAGGAAGTGCACCGCCCACAGCAGCACCGACGCGCCCGCGATTGCGGCGGGCGTGTTGCCTTCGCCGAATATCGGGAAGAAGTAGCCGAGCGTCGAGAAGAGCAGCACGAAGTAGCCGACGTTGCCGATCCACGCGCTGATCCAGTAGCCCCATGCGGACGAGAAGCCCATGTAGTCGCCGAAGCCCGCCTGCGCATAGGCGTAGACGCCGCCGTCGAGCTGCGGCTTGCGGTTCGCGAGCGTCTGGAACACGAACGCGAGCGTCAGCATGCCGACCGCGGTGATCGTCCAGCCGATCAGGATCGCGCCGGCTTCGGCGGTGGCGGCCATGTTTTGCGGCAGCGAGAAGATGCCGCCACCGATCATCGACCCGACGACGAGCGCGGTCAGCGCGCCGAGTCGCAGCTTGTTCGTGGCGGTGTTCGCCGCGACTTCTTGAGTCACTTCAGCCATGATGTTTCCTCACAGTCGCATTCGTGCAAAATCGCGGCGCGCACGCGGCCATCGCGCGTCCGCCGGAGCGGATGAGCGCGGCGGTTTGCCGCTTGCACGCGCGGTCACGCGGAACGCGCGTCGGTTGAAATCCGAAGGTGGTTGCCCGATCCGGGCGTTATCGGCGGAATGTCGTCATGGGTCCGCCTCGTGGTGGTTGCGTTCGGGCTTCGCGTTGACGCCGCGCCTCGGCTGCGTCGCTGCGCTCCCAGAACGAAAAGAGCCAGATGCCGATCCGGCGTCGCTTCCAGTACATGCCGTGCAGGCGGCGGCGGATTTCCGCGAGCGCGCCCCAGTTGGCGCCTTCGATGTCGATCAGCGCGCCCGGCCTCGGGCCCGATTGCCCGATGAATTGAATAGCGGTGAATTTCTTTCCGGTGTATTTGAATAGAAAAGCCTGAAGCTCTTCTTGTGTGACCCCCGGTTGAATGTTTTCGATACAGATTCTCATCACGCTTCCTGCTAATTTCGTTCGAATCCGCTCTCGATCGCTTTTGGCGGTCGAATTTCCGCAGGCAGTGGAATCGAGCGATAAATCCCGGTTCTTGCGTGCGAAACGAACTGATCGAACCCATCCCAAATTCATCAAATTTGGGAATTGAATTTGCTTTCGTTGATTCAATTCTTCCCGATGGCTTACCAATTGAAAACAATTTAAACGACTCTTTATGTCATGGATCAAAAAACGCGGGAAGGCGGCTGGACGATGTGCAGGCAGCACAGAGGGCGGCATGCACGTTGCTGTCGTTCATGCTTGCGGTCGAGCCGTTTTTCCCAGCGGCGCGAATCGACGGTCGTCGGACATACGCCTGTCGCGATTACCGCTATTCGACGCAATTCCATATTGCTGAAATCGTGATTTATCGTGATTCGTCAGCACGGGCGACAGACGCGTTTGCGTCGTGATCGGGGCGCGGTCGCGTGAGCCGTGTGCCGTGTGCCGTGTGCCGTGTGCCGTGTGCGCGGAGAGCGAAACACGCGTGGCAACGGGATGGAAGTGAATTGGCGACGACGCATGCGCATATGTGCGCGTGCCGTCATGCGGCGAGCGCCCGCGCTCTCGCACGTCGCGCCCGCGCGCTACACGCCGCCTTCGCGCCGCACCGCCCCCGCTGGCGCGATCCATCGCCCGATCACGCCGAGCGCGTCGTAGACCAGCACCGCGAGCAACGCGACGATGAGACCGCCTTGCAGCACGAACGCGGTGTTCGACGTCTGCAGGCCGGCGATGATCACGTCGCCGAGCCCCTTCGCCGCGACGGTCGAGCCGATCGTCGCGGTGCCGAGATTGATGACGACCGCGAGCCGGATGCCGTTCAGGATCACCGGGAACGCGAGCGGCAACTCGACCCATGCGAGCCGCTGCAGCGCGCTCATCCCCATCCCGCGCGCGGCGTCGACGGCATCGGCGGGCACGTCCTGCAGCCCAGCGATCGTGCTCTCGAAAATGGGCAGCAGTCCGTACAGGATCAGCGCGATCAGCACGGGCTTCACGCCGAAGCCGACCGCCGGCACCGCGAGCGCGAGCACCGCGACGGGCGGGAAAGTCTGCCCGATGTGCACGACGCTGCGCGCGACCGGCAGGAATTCCGCGCCCGCGCGCCGCGTGACGAAGATCCCGGCGGCGAGCGCAAACACGGCGCCCGCCGCGCTCGCCGTCGCGACGATCGCGAGATGCGCGAGCGTCAGATCGAAGAGGCTCGCGCGCCGGTAGATCGCGGGCGCGCCGTTGTCGGCGAACGGCGCGAAGAGGGGCTCGAGCCAGCCGGGCCGCGCGACCAGCACGGCGAGCGCCGCCAGCGCGGCGACGCGGGCAAGCGCGCCGCCCGCCCGACGGCTCGCGGCGCCGATCGTCGCCGCCGTGCTCGCGGTGCTCGATGCGTTCATCGCGCCCGTCATGCCGGCTGCTTCGCTTGCGCGACGATCGCCGCGAGCGTGATGCGGGTCGTCACGGCGCCGTCGGCGCTCGACACGGGCAGCGCGGGGACGCCGCGCCACAGCAACTCGGAGATCGCGTCGCGCAGCGTGAGCGCGCCCGGGATCGGCTCGCCGGGCGCGCCGCCCGGGCCGGCGAGCGCGTCGACGCGCACGCGCGGACACGCCGCCGCCGCCCGGCGGGGCACGCCGCGGGCCGGCCGAA